>JAYUBX010000651.1:0-1877 GCA_043740665.1 Candidatus Neomicrothrix sp. | reverse complement strand
CCGCGTGTCTCGAAGGCGAAGCTGCGGCCATCGGTCTGGCGCGACGCGATCTCGAAGGTGAGGTCGGTCGACAATTCGAACGCTTGGCGGGCCATGTCGGCCACACCCTGCTGGCCGTCGAACCGCGCCCCGGATGGCACGTCGTCGTACACCACGTCGGTCGCCATGAACCCGTTCAGGCGCGCCAAGGCGGCCGAGCCATCCGGACCGCCGGCCACCACGTGGCCGAGCCATGCGTCGATATAGGTATCCAGCCACTGCGCGCCGATGTCGTCCATCGCCGCACGGTATCGGGCCGACCGATGACCGGTAGCGTGCGACGGTGCGACTTGATCAGATCGCTACTCCCGCCCTCGTCGTCGATCTTGACGCCTTCGACCGCAACGTCGCCACCATGGCGGCGGCCTGGCCGGGCGAGCGGCTGCGACCACACGTCAAGGCGTTCAAGTCCACCGCCCTGGCCCAGCGGCTGGCCGACGCTGGCCATCGGGCCTTCTGCTGCGCCACGATCCGCGAGATGGAAGGCATGGCCGCGGCCGGCCTCGGGTTCGATCTGCTGTTGGCCAACGAGGTGCTCGACACCCGCCGGCTCGGCCTGCTGGCTGAAGGCGGCGCCCGCATCACCGTGGCCGTCGACTCCGACGAGACCATCGCCGCAGCGGTGGCCGGGGGCGTCGGCGAGGTGCTCATCGACGTGTGCGTGGGACTCCCCCGTTGTGGCTGCCCACCCGACGATGCCGGCCGGCTCGCCGACCGGGCCCGAGCCACCGGACTCGAGGTTCGGGGGGTCATGGGCTACGAGGGCCACGTGGTCGGCCTCGAGGATCGGACCGAGCGCGAGACCAAAGGGGCCCAGAGCATGGAGATCCTCGTTCGGGCCCATCAAGACGTCGGCGGCGACGTGATCTCGGGCGGCGGCACCGGCACCTGGGACACCAACCGCTGGATCACCGAACTGCAGGCTGGCTCGTACCTCCTCATGGACACGGCCTACGCCAAGCTGGGCCTGCCGTTCGAGCAGGCGTTGACGCTGCTGGGCACCGTCGTGTCAGTCAATCGGCCTGGCGGCTGGGCCGTCGCCGACATGGGCCTCAAGTCCCTCGGGATGGACCACGGCCCGCCCTCGATCATCGAGCCGTCCGACGCCAAGGTGTGGTTCTGCTCAGATGAGCACCTCACCTTCTCGACCCGGCCCGACCTGCCCGCGGTCGGCAGCCGAGTCCGGGTGACCCCGGCCCACGTCGACCCCACCGTCGCCTATCACGAGCGCATGCTGGTGGTGCAGAACGACGAGATCGTCGACACCTGGCCCGTCGACCTCCGTCACTGGTAGCCCCCGCCGCCCGCCGCCCCGCCGGCGGACTCGAATCTTCGGAGCCCAGTGCACCTCCACGGTGCATCTGGCTCCAGAGAATGCCCAGCGGGCGCAGAAGCTGGGATGAGTGTCGTACCCCCTCGCTGCCTTCCGACCCATGGAATGCGAGCAACGAGTGGCCGACCACGCTTCACGGCACCACGCGCTGATCACCCGTCCTGTTCAGCTCGATCTCGGCCTCACCCGCCGGATGGTCGCCGGCCGAGTGGCGCGTGGCATCTTCGAAGAGGTCCACGATGGCGTCTACCGAATCGGCGGCTCGGTGCGGACCTTCGAGCAAGACTCGCTAGCCGCTTGCCTGGCCATCGGCGGGCTCGTCGGAGCCTCGCATCGAGCGGCGGCAGAGCTCTTCAAGGTCGAACTGCCAGTTGCGCCCATCGTCGAGGCCGTGCGCCATCCGACCGGCCGAGGCGTTGTCATCCACCGATCGTCGGATCTGACCCGGGCCCAACTGACCCGGGTCCGAAGCGTGCCGGTAACCAGCCCGCTCCGGCTGCTCGTC
>JAYUBX010000650.1:0-2972 GCA_043740665.1 Candidatus Neomicrothrix sp. | reverse complement strand
GCCTTCGTGCACCGCCAGGCCGCCCGAGCCCGGGACGGCCGCGTCGGTGCCGACGCGCTCGTGCTCGCCCGTCATGCCCGCCTCGGAGGCGAGCGTTCTCTGGCCGCCCGCGCCCTGATGGTGGCGGCCGACCAGGCGACGGCACGCTATGACCTCGACGAGGCCGAGCGCCACCTCGACGACGCCATCGACCTCGATCCAACCACCGTCGCTCACCTGGCCCGCGGCCGGGTTCGCGTGGCCCGCAGCGATCTGAACGGAGCCGACGCCGACGGTCAGGCCGTGATGCGACTCGGGTTGCGGCCCGAGGGGCTGGCGCTGCGAGCGTGGGTCGCCCGCAATCGTCACGACCTGGACGCCGCCATCCGCCTGGGAACCGAAGGGGCTAGCACGGCCACCGATCCCGACACCCGCGCCAGCTGCCTGCTGGTGGTGGCCATGGCCGATCGGGGGCTCGGCCGGCTGCCGACCGCCGACGATCGACTGGCTGAAGCCATGGCCATCGAGACCCGTACCGACCTCGGTCTGCGCGGCTGGCTGGGCGTGCTGCGGGTGCATCAGGGGCGGGCCGCCGAAGCGATCGATCTGCTCGACCCGGCCCTGGGCGCCGAGATCGATGTGGTGCACGGCTTCTGGGTCGAGCACGTGCTGCAGATGGCCGCCCACGCCCACGGCATCAACGGCGAACCGACCCGGGCGCTGGCCCTCGTCGATCGCCTCACCGTCGAGATGGTGCGGCGCGGCAGCGATGTGCGCTACCGGGGACTGGACGACAACTACCGGGCGTGGATCCTGGGCAATCTGGGCGATCCCGCAGCCGCCGACCACAACCTCCGCGCCGTCGAGCAGGGCCGCATGCCCGAGATCGTGGTGCAGGCCACCCTCGATCTGGCGGCCACGAGCTACCACCGGGGCGAGTTCGACCACGCCACCGCGAGAGTCGCGGCGGCGACCGACCAGGCCGGATTGGTCGCGTTCACCAACCGATGGCGGTGCGACCAGCGCGCCCAATGGCTGCTCGCCCTGCTGGCCCAGGCCGATGACCGCAGTGACGACGCGCTCGCCCACGGCCAACGACTGGCGCTCGACGCCGAAGCCCGCGGCGACGCCGGCTACCGGGCCCTGGCCCAGTTGGCGCAGGTGCGAGCCCGGCACTCGCTCGGCGAACCGGTCGACCTCGACCAGGTGGCAGTCAGCCTCGCCGCCCTGCCCCGCGTCACCGGGCTCGAAGCCTGGTGGCTGACGGCCGAGACGGCGGCGACCTTCGGCGTCGACCGCTGGTGGGATCTGGCCGACCAGCGCGTGGTCGAGCTGGCGGCCCACGCCGGCGGGCGGCGCGACCAGTTCGTCGCCTACGCCCAGCAGCGCTTCGCCCGCCTCGGTCGCCGCTAGCCGGCGACGCGGGCGGCGAGGAAGACGACGTGGGGAGCCAGATCCGATCCGTCGTGCTCGGCTTCGATCACGGCTTCGGCCTCGGCCACGATGGCGTACCGCTGGTCGGGGTCGAGGCTCGCCAGATAGGCCGCCACATGGGCCATGCCCAGCCGGAAAGCGACCAACTCGGGCGCCGACGACACCCCGACGGCGACCGGTCCCTCGATCACCTGCACGTCGACCAATCCGCTGGCGGTCGCCACCTCGGCCATGCGGTCGGCCGACCCCAGCAGATCGAGGGCGTGATCCTTGATCCAGGCATAGCTCGCCGGTGGCTGCCATCCGTGACCGACCACCACGCCGTCGATCAGATCCTTGACCGCCGGCCGATCGGCCGACGAGAACGACGAGACCAACACCACGCCACCGGGCTCGACGACACGCGCCACCTCGCGTAGCCCGTCGACCGGCCCGTCGACGGGCCGGTCGAGATGATTCAACACGAACGGGGCCAACGCGCCGCGCACGGCGGCGTCGGCCAGCGGCAGCCGCAACACGTCCGCCACCAGGGCCGGCGGTCGGCGGGCGCGGTCGTGGCGCAACATGTCGATCGACACGTCGACGGCCACCGGATCAGCACCGACCGCCAGCAGCGCCGTCGACCCGGCACCGGTTCCGGCCCCTACGTCCAGCATTCGGCGGCCGGCCAGCGCAATCGGGCTCGACGCGACGAGCGCGTGGGCCAGGGGCAGGTAGACCAACTCGGCGCCCGACGCCCAGCCCTCGGCCGCCTCGCGATACAGGTCGGTCATGGCGATCAGCTCAGCCACTGCGAACCCTCGACCACCCGCGATTGCCACCAGCCCAACTCGTCGAACCCGCCGACCGCCTTCTCCCATCCGAAGACGACCATGATGGCCACGAAGCACAACCCGAGCTGACGATCCCACCACTCGTCGGTGGCGATGCCGTGGGCTTCGAGCGCGGCGCGGTACCGCTCGATCGACCGCGGCAACCGGGCCTGGTTCAGCGCGAGGTACCACATGAGATCCCAACACGCCGGCGCTGATCCGGGGTAGGCCCAGTCGAGCAGCACCGTGCGGCCATCGGGACGCGAGCCGAGGTTGCCCATCTTCCAATCGCCGTGCACGAAGGTCGCCGGGGTCGTCGCCAACGCGGCGATCAGCGGTATCGGATCGTCGTGGAAGCCCATCACCAGCCGGGCCAGGTCCGGCGCCACGTGCGGCAGCCGCGCCCAGCCCTCGTCGGCGACCCGGATCGGCGGCGGGATGTCGTCGACCAACAACTCTGGGGCGATGGTGGCCGGCGCGAACATGGCCAACCGCTGGCTCATCGTGTGCACTCCGAGGTCGTCGCGCCAGCCCCAGAAGCTGGCGTGCAGCGCGGCCATGTGGTCGAGGAAGCCATCGTGCTGCTCGACAGAGACCAGGGCGTCGCCCTCGGGTACGAGACACGGCCCCACGTCGCGCATCACGATGGCCAGCTGTGCGCCGGGACCCGAGCCGTCGACCGCCATAGCCACTACTGCCGGATCAATGTCGGGCGGAAGCCGGTCAAATAGACCGCCCCGCCACAAG
>JAYUBX010000649.1:0-2550 GCA_043740665.1 Candidatus Neomicrothrix sp. | reverse complement strand
GTGGAGGTGGGCCTTGGGAAGGTCGAGCAGCGCCCGACCCGACGCCGCAATCACAGCACCCGTCGCGACTGGCCCGGCGCATAGCGGGCGAGGACGAGGGTCTCGATGGCGCTGATGATCGTGTAGAGGATCACCGACGCCAGCGTGACGAGGAAGGTGGCCGCCCACAGCCGGTCGATCTTGAAGGTGGCACCCGACTGCAGGATCAGATAGCCCATCCCCTTGCCGGTGGCGAGCCACTCGGCCAGCATCGCCCCGATGAGCGCCAGGGGAGCGGCGATGCGGGCCGAGGCGAACAGCGCCGGTAGCGCACTGGGGAACTGCACCTTGCGCAGGGTCAGCGTGTCTGATGCGCCATAGGCATGCAACAGGTCGAGCTGCTCGGGGGGCACCGATCGCAGGGCCAGGGTGACGTTCACGAGCGTCGGGAAGAACGTCACGATGCCGGCGATCACGGTGACGGCGAGCAGATCGCGTCCGAAGATCAGGGCGATGAGCGGGGTGAGGGCGACGAGGGGCACGGTACGCAAGGCCATGGCCAACGGCATGGTGGCCTGCTCGATGCCACGCTTGAGCACGAACACGCACGACAAGATGACGGCGGCGATGGTGCCGCCGAAGAAGCCGAGCGCGGCGTCGCGCAGGGTGACCTTGCCGCTCTCGATCATCTCCCGACGGTTGGCGGCGGCGGCCTTGCTGCCGAACAGGTAGTTCCAGACCTGCTCGGGAGTCCGCGTCTGGCGGGGCTTGTCGACCAGCTTGACCAGCAGCCACCAGACGAACATGGCCACGGCGAACGAGATGAGCCCGCCCAGCAGCACCCGCAGTAGGCGCTTGGTGACCCGCCACGCTTGTTGCTGGCTGGTCTCGATCGGGGGTGGGGTGGGGATGGTGGGATCCGGGTCGGTCAGGACAGCGGTCATTGGCGGGCCTTCACCGCCCACGGAGCGACGAGCCGCTCGACCAGCGCGGTCAGACCGTAGAAGAACCCGGCAACCGCGGTCGCCACCAGGGCGATGCCCCAGGTGCGGGGCACGTTCAGAGCCGACTGCGAGTTGATCATCACGACGCCGAGGCCCCGGTCAGCGCCGAGGTACTCGCCCACGATGGCACCGAGCAGAGCGGCGGGGGCGGCGATCCGTAGGCCGACGAACAAGCTGGGAAGCGAGCCTGGCAGGCGCACCTTGCGCATCTGCGCCCAGCTTCTGCCTCCATAGGCATGGACCAGGTCGAGCGATGCCTGGTCGGCCGAGCGCAGCCCGACGAGCATCGAGATCAACGTGGTGAAGAAGACCGATATGGCAGCGAGGATGATCTTCGACGTCTCGCCGCGGAAGAGGATGACGAGCACAGGGGCGATGGCGATGATCGGCAGGCAGTAGCTGGCGACGGCGAGCCGCAGCAGTCCCTGTTCGATCACCGGCACCTGGACGAAGATGACCGCCAGGGTGATGGCCAACAGGTTGCCCCAGAACCAGCCTTGGGCGGCTTCGCGCACCGTTGCCCAGATGTTGGGTCCGTACAGCTTCCAGCCGTCGTCGCCGAGGGTGCGCAGGATCTCGGTCGGCGAGGCGACGACGTGCCGCTCGCCGCCCCAGAGCATGGCGATGAGCTGCCAGGCCACGATGATGACCACGGTGCCGATCAGGCCGGGCAGCCACGTCGGCATCGTGCGGCCGGACTTCGCATCGGCGGGGGTGGCCTTGGCGGCCGTCGTCGTGGCGGTCACTTGTCGTCCCCGCTGTTCGGGATGCCTCCCGTGAAGAGCAGGTCGCTGAGCCGATCGCCGAGGGCGTGGAACTCGGGCGAACGCATCATCGCTGGGGTTCGAGGGCGGGGCAGGTCGATCGTCACGGTCTCCATGATCCGACCGGGACGGGGTGTCATCACTGCGACCTGGTCGGCCAGGAACACCGCCTCGGCGACCGAATGGGTGACCAACAGGGTGGTGGTGGCTCGCTCGGTCCAGATGCGCTGGAGCTCGAGATTGAGGCGCTGGCGAGTCATCTCGTCCAGCGCACCGAAAGGCTCGTCGAGCAGCAGGATCTTGGGGTCGATCACCAGGGCGCGGGCGATGGCCACACGCTGGCGCATGCCGCCCGACAGCTGGGACGGTCGGGCCTTGGTGAACGACTCGAGTCCGACCAGCTTGATCAGGTCGCTGATGTCCTGGCGGCTCTTGCTGACCCCACTGACCTCGAGCGGCAGCTTGATGTTGGACTCGACGCTTCGCCACGGCAGCAGCGCCGAGTCTTGGAAGGCGATGCCGAGCTCATGTTTCCTGCGCGTGGTCTCTGGCGCCTGCCCGTGCACCAGCGCCGTGCCGGACGTGGGCTTCTCGAGGTCGGCGAGGATGCGCAGGATGGTGGACTTACCGCACCCGCTCGGGCCCAGCAGGGCCACGAACGCACCCTCGGGGGCGGCGAAGTCGACGTGATCGAGGGCGGTGACCGTCTCCCGCCCGATCCGGAACTGCTTGGTGAGGTCCTGCAGGCAGATCCCGTCTTCACCCGGCGAGCCGGCCGCGGCAGCACTGGGTGCTGCCGCGGC
>JAYUBX010000648.1:0-3088 GCA_043740665.1 Candidatus Neomicrothrix sp. | reverse complement strand
ACGCAACCTCGATGGGTCCCGAGCGGCCTGATCGCGCGGGCGCGAGCGCTAGCGGGAGCGGACGAGGGCGGCGGCGACGTCGCCGACGTCGTCGAAGGGGGCGCTGAGCACGGGGACCCGGGTGGTCAGCTCAGCCAGGGTGTCGAGCACCACATCGACGTCGTCGGCGGGGGCGACGACGAGCCACGGCACCAGCGCGGTGACCGCGTCGGACTGGTCGAGGCGAGCCGTGGTCGGTCCCTGGGCGACGATGCCGGTGAGGGGCAGCGGTTCGGTCGCTGGGCGATGGCCGGGTCCGCCGACGGCGGACAGATCGAGGTCGAGGTCGGCCGGGTCGATGATCACCTGCGCCCGGGCGACATCGACCCACACCGGCGCCGGGTGGAGCATCCAACCCGGCCGTTCGCCCAGCCCGACCACTCGCTCGGCCATCGTGCCCTGATGCCAGGGCAGCAGCACCGTGCCCGTGTCGCCGACCACGGCGAGCGCTTCCAGGGCGGTCCACGACGGTTGGCTGGGCACCGACGCGACCATACGCCGGGCCAGGGCCTCGACGATCGCCATCGGTTCGGTCAGGGTGGCGAGCCACTGGTTCCCCTCGTAGAGCCCGCTGCGGGGATGAGCGGTTCCCGGTTCGATGATGGCGTCGTCGACCAGCACGACCGAATAGTTGGGGGCCACCCGCGGATCGTCGACCAGGTGACGGGCGAAGACCTGGCGCAGCACCGCCTCGGTGGCGGCCGAATCACCCCGGATACCGATTCGATGGTCACCGACGGCGACGGCCAGCGGTGGTTGCCAGCCCCGACGGTCGAGCCCTTCTTGGCACGAGCTCGGCGGCAACATGATGTAGCGGTGGCCGTCGAGCTCGACCAGGTTGCGGCCGATGCACGGCGAAGGAGTGGTGGGTGCGCCGAGGCGGGATTCTGGGCCGGCGACGAGCTCGTCGGATGGCACCTCGATCTCGACTAGGCCCATCTGCTCGAACTGGGCGACGACGGCCAGTACGTCGGGCTCGATGGTCGCCGGATTCGTGGCGAAGGCGAGGGCCAGTTCGTCGACGACCGAGCCCAGGGCCGTGGCTCCGTCGAGGCAGGCCCAGACGGCCAGTGCGGTCGGGTTGACCTGATGGGTCTGGCGGATCGGCAGGTCGATCAACAGTCCCGATTCATCGAACGCCAACGCGCCGACAAGGGCTCGGGGCCGCACCACGGTCGACCGGTCGAATGACGATGACATCAGCGCGGACTGTAACGCCGCGGGCGCCGTTCGCGGGTCAGGAGTTGAGGCCCGTGACCCGGGCGATGAGCACGACCAGCACGATCAGCGAGATCATCGCCTGCAACATCATCAGCGCCTTGGTCGGTCGGGTCTTCACCGTCTCGACCGTCGGGCCGAAGGTGGCGTTGGTGTTGAACGGGAGGAAGAAGTAGTCGAACCAGCGAGGCGGCTGGTCGGGATGGGCAGCGTTGGGCGGGAAGCCGATGGCGCCGCCGGGCAGGTACGAATCGGCGAGCTGATACCAGAGCGAGAACACCAGCGTGGTCGACAGGTAGACCAGGCCGACATCCCACAACAGGGCGAGCTGGCCGGCCTTTTGCAGATGGGCGGTGCCGACCAGGGTGACCACGTCACCGATGACGTTTTCGAGCGTCCGGGAAGTTCCTCGCCGGTGTCGATCGGTTCGAGCAGATGCTCGAGCTCGGGTTCACGGCTCGCCTCGGCCTCGCCCAAGTCGTCCATGTCTGCCAGTCCCGGGCCCTCCGACCGGGGCTTTTCCCGACCTGACGGCCCGTCAGATTTTCTCGGGCTGGTTCGTACCCACCGGTGCCGGTGCGGCTACCTTTTCGTCGATCGGCCGCAGGACGTGGTCGCTGGATGTGGGGGAAACATGACCTATCGCGTGGTGCAGTGGGCGACCGGAACCGTTGGTATCCACGCGGTGCCGGCCATCGCCGCCCACCCCGATCTCGAGCTGGTGGGCCTGTGGGTGCACTCCGACGACAAGGCCGGCCGCGACGCCGGCGAGATCTGCGGCTCGACCCCGGTCGGGGTGATCGCCACCCAGGACGCCGATGCGCTGCTGCACGACACCGATGCCGACTGCATCGTCTACATGGCCAACTCCGATGTCCGGCCCGACGGCGTGATCGACGACATCTGTCGCATGCTGGCCGCCGGCCGCAACGTGGTGAACACGTCCTACGTGCCCTTGCTCTTTCCGTCGGCCGCCGGCGTCGGCGTGTTCGATCGGCTGCAGGCGGCCTGCCTCGAAGGGGGCACGTCGCTCTACACGTCGGGCATCGACCCGGGCTACGGCAACGCCGGCATCACCATCCCGGCGCTGGGGCTGTGCAAGGAAGTGCACACGGTCCGCATGATGGAGATCGTCAACTACGACACCTGGGACAACCCGTTCACCATGTTCGAGATCATGGGGTTCGGCAAGCCGGACACCTCGACCTCGTTGCTGCTGGCCCCGGGTTCCACCGCGCTGGCGTGGGGCCCCGTCATCGAGATGGTGGCCGCCGCCCTCGACGTGAAGCTCGACGCCATCACCGAATGGCACGAGGTGATCTACGCCGACGAGCCGTTCGACATCGCATCGGGGCCGATCCCGGTCGGCGGCATCTCCGGTATGCGGTTCGAGATCAGGGGCATGATCGGCGACGAAGCCCGCATCATCGTTGAGCACGTGACCCGACTGCGCAACACCGACGCCCCCGAGTGGCCGCAGGGTCAGGGCTACCGAATCCTCGTCGAGGGCGAGCCGTCGCTGAAGATCGAACTCGAGACGTCATCGGCGTTCGGTGATCACAACTGGGCGGCCTGCCTGGCCACGGCCGCGCACGTGGTCAACGCCATCCCGTTGGTCATCGAAGCCGACCCCGGCGTGTTGACGTTTCTCGACCTGCCGGTCTATTCGGCCCGTCACCTGTTGCGTTGAGCTGAGGATCAGCGCACCAGCCGGAAGAACGATCGCACCTCGTCGACGAACGCGGTCGGTTGCTCGAAGGCGGCGAAGTGGCCACCCCGGTCGAGCTCGTTCCAGTAGCGCAGGTCCGAGAACCGGCCTTCGGCCCAGCGC
>JAYUBX010000647.1:0-1641 GCA_043740665.1 Candidatus Neomicrothrix sp. | reverse complement strand
ATCGAGACCTTTTCGATGGTGTCGCCCATCAGGTGGGCTCCTTTCGTGGGGGCCGTGAAGCCGGCCGGTTCGGGGTGATCGCGATCAGATGCAGCCGCGAGGTTTGGGGATCCCGGCGATGCGCGCGGCCATCTTCGCCGGGCCCTTGGGGAAGAACTGGTAGAGCTCCTTGACGGTGACGCCCGAGGTCTTGCCGAGCACGCGGACGGTCGGGCCGGTGCCCTTCTTGGCGTACTCCTGGCGCATGAAGTGGATGACCTGCCAGTGCTTGTCGGTCAGTTCGTCGATGCCGTCGGCGTGGGCCATCTCGATGGCCATGGCTTCGGTCCATTGTTCGGGGTCCTCGAAGAAGCCTTCGTCGTTGACGGCGACGGCGACGCCGCCGAGGGTGGCTGTGGTCATGATCGAACCTCCAGATCGTGGTCAGGGCGAGGATGTGTCGGCGAGGTGCTTGCCCGCGGTCGGCATGTCGGCTTTCACGCCGGGGATGTCTCGGCCCGGGAGCAGGGCGTGCCAGTAGAACCACTGGAACATGAGCTTGCCGAGGTGGTTGAGGTGGGACTCCTTCAACAGCGGCATTCCGACCGCGGTCGGGAAGTGCCCGCCGACGGGCTCGGTGTCGTAGTTGAAGTCGATGAGCATCGCCTTGTGGAACCCGGTTTCGATGAAGCAGTTGGCGTGCCCGTCGTAGGACCCGTCGAGCACGTCGCCGGCGAGGAAGCGCTTGATGTTCTCGACCAGGACCTCGCCCTCGAAGTGGGTGACCGAGCCGGCCTTCGAGGTGGGCAGGTTGGCGGCGTCGCCGATGGCGAAGATGTTCGGCGCGACGTCCGACTGCAGCGTGTGGGGGTCGGTGAGCACGAAGTTGAGGGTGTCGCCCAGGCCGGGGGATTCGGCCACGTATGCGGCGCCCGAGTGGACGGGGATAATGACGGTGAGGTCGAAGGGGACCTCGCGCTCGTCGTAGCCGATCAACCGACCGCCCTCACTGTCGACCTCGCCGGTGTTGAACTCGGTCACCAGTTCGATGCTGCGCTCGGCGAGCATGCCGCCGAGTTGCGCGGACGACGTCGGCTTGGTGAACGCGCCGTCGAGCGGGGTGACGTAGGTCAGCTGCACCTGGTCGCGGATGCCGCGCTCGGTGAAGTACCAGTCCGCCAGGAAGCAGAACTCCAAGGGCGCCACCGGGCACTTGATCGGCATGTCCACGACGTTGACCACGAACCGACCGCCGTCGAAGGTGGCGAGCTTCTCGGCGAGCGCGGTGGCGCCGTCAAGGTCGTAGAACGTGAAGACCGTCTCCATCCACCCGGGACCCATGAGGCCCTCGGTCTCCTCCGGGACGAGGCGCGACCCGGTGGCGACGACCAGCACGTCATAGTCGAGTGCCATGCCATCAGCGAGCTGTACCTGCTGGGTCTCGATGTCGACGCGGTAGATGGCGGAGCGGTGGTAGTCGATGCCTTTGTGGAGCTGCTTCCCACGGGGCCGCACGATGTCCCCGGGATCGGCCATGCCGAAAGGCACGAACAACAGGCCCGGCTGGTAGACGTGACGGTCGTTCTCGTCGACGACGGTGATCGTGACGTCCTACAGCTGCCTGCGGAGCCGGTTCGCGGTCAACGTGCCGCCGGTCCCGGC
>JAYUBX010000646.1:0-6792 GCA_043740665.1 Candidatus Neomicrothrix sp. | reverse complement strand
GTAGGCTACCGGCGTCACGAAATAGCTGCGCAGCTCGCGCCGCATCACCGCGTTGACCGGATTCATGCGGCGACCTGTGCGACGGCGACGTCGCTGGTGTCTTGGCCAGGTCCATGTAGACGATGATCGCCACCACGATGTTGACGCAGGGGATCAGGAACAACAGGATCCACCAGCCCTCGCGGCCGGCCAGCTTGATGATGACGTACGTGTTCAGGATCGGGATGATCGACAGCCAGCCCTGCTGGCCAGCCTTCACGAACATCTTCCACATGCCGGCGATGACCAGCACGATCACGGCCGCATAGATGACGAAGAAGAACAGCGCGCCCACGCCGCCTCCTGATGACGGACTCGACGTCGTCGTGGTGTATTGCCCCAGCAGAGCCAGCATGGCTTCCCCCCCAGTTGTGGTCAGGACGCACGCTAGGTCAGGGGGTCGTCAGCAACGCGGCTTTCGACCTCAGCCGAGCTGACGGACGATCTCGACCATCAGGCTGCCAGCCTCGGTCGGGTTGCGGCCGACCTTGACGCCCGCGGCCTCGAGGGCCTCCATCTTGGCCGCCGCCGTGCCCTTGCCCCCCGACACGATGGCGCCGGCGTGGCCCATCTTCTTGCCGGCCGGGGCAGTGACCCCAGCGATGTAGGCCGAGACCGGCTTGGTCATCTTGGTGGCGATGAACTCGGCCGCGTCTTCTTCGGCTGATCCACCGATCTCGCCAATCAGCATGACGGCCCTGGTGTCGGAGTCGGCCTCGAAGGCCTCGAGACAGTCGATGAACGTGGTGCCCGGTACCGGATCGCCACCGATGCCGACGCACGTGGTGACGCCGATGTCCTGCAACTTCAGTTCGTAGAGCGCCTGATAGGTAAGCGTTCCCGAGCGACTGACGATGCCGACCGGCCCGCCGGGCTTGGCGATCTCGCCGGCGGTGATGCCGATGTTGCATTTGCCGGGGCTGATGATGCCGGGGCAGTTCGGCCCGAGCAGCTGCACCTGAGGGAAGTCGCGCTGCAGCTCGTTGTAGAACCACGCCTCGTCCTGGGCCGGAACACCCTCGGTGATGCACACGATGAACTCGATGCCACCTTCGGCCGCTTCCATGATCGCGGTACGAACACCAGGAGCGGGAATGAAGATGCACGAGGCGGTGGCGCCGGTCTCGGCGACCGCATCGGCCACGGTGGCGAACACCGGGATGCCGTCGACATCGGTGCCGGCCTTCTTCGGGTTGGTGCCGGCCACGACCTGGGTGCCGTAGTCGCGATTGCGCAGGCCGTAGAAGCGACCCTGGCTACCGGTGAGGCCCTGATAGAGGACCTTGGTGTTCTCGTCGACGAAAATGGACACGGGGTTCCCTTACTTCGCGAGCTCGACGGCGGCCTGAGCGGCCTCGAGCATGGTGGGCTTCGACTGCAGCTTGGCCGACAGGTGCGGCTCGAGGATCGCCCGTCCCTCTTCGGCGTTGGTGCCGTCGAGGCGGATCACGATCGGCGCGTCGATGGTCACCCGGCTGAGCGCCTCGACGATACCGTTGGCGACCTCCTCACCCCGGGTGATACCCCCGAAGATGTTGATGAAGATCGACTTGACCCGCTTGTCGTTGTTGATGACCTCGAGGGCGCCGGCCATCACGTCAGCGTTGGCTCCACCACCAATATCGAGGAAGTTGGCCGCTTCGCCGCCGGCCTGGTTGACCACGTCGAGGGTGCTCATGGCCAGACCGGCGCCATTGGCGATGATGCCGACCGAACCGTCGAGGCCGACGTACTGCAGGCCCTTTTCGTGAGCAGCCTCTTCGCGCTCGTCGCGCACCTGGGTGAGCGCGTAGTCGCCCCACTCGTGGCGGAACTCGGCGTTGTCGTCGAGGGTGACCTTGGCGTCGAGCGCATGCACCCGGCCATCGGGGGTAAGGATCAACGGGTTGATCTCGCACAGGTCGGCGTCGCCTTCGACGTATGCGGTGTAGAGCTTGGTGAGGATGTCGATGGCTCCCTCGGTCGCGGCGGGGTCGAGCTTGGCGGCCAGCACCCATTCGCGGGCAACCTCGGGGCTGAGTCCGTCGACCGGGTCGATCCAGATCTTGGCGATGGCGTCGGGGTTGTCGACGGCGACCGTCTCGATCTCGACGCCACCCTCGGCCGACAGCATGCCGAGGTGCTTCTTGGCGGCGCGATCGAGGGTGAAGCTGGCGTAGTACTCCTCGACGATGTCGGACGCATGCTCGATCCACACGATCTTGACCGTGTGCCCTTTGATGTCCATGCCGAGGATGTTGCCAGCGTGCTCGCGCACCTCGTCGGCGTTGGTGGCCAGCTTGACGCCGCCCGCCTTGCCGCGGCCACCCACGTGCACCTGGGCCTTGACCACGACCGGATAGCCGACGGCCTCAGCGGCATCGACCGCTTCGGGCACGGTGTCGACCGCCCGACCGTCCGACACCGGGATGCCGAAGGTGGCGAAGAACTGTTTGCCTTGAAACTCGAGAAGATCCACGACCGGAAACCTAGTCAGGCCGAGCCATCGGCTCCCAAACCGACCCAGCCAGGCTTGTTCGACGAGTCAATCAGCGGTGGATCAGAACGCCCGCTCGCGTTCGTCGAGCGCGGCCTCGAGCCAGGTCGTGATCTCATCCATCGACGCACCAGGGGTGAACACCCCGGCCACGCCGGCCGCTTCGAGCTCGGCGATGTCACCCGGCGGCACGATGCCGCCTCCGAACACGAGCACGTCATCGAGCCCGCGAGCATCGAGCTGCTGCATGACCCGCGGGAAGTGGGTCATGTGAGCCCCCGACAGCACCGAGAGTCCGACGGCGTCGGCGTCTTCCTGCAGGGCGGCCTCGGCCACCTGCTCGGGCGACTGGAACAAGCCGGTGTAGATGACCTCGAACCCGGCATCGCGCAGGGCCCGAGCGATGATCTTGATCCCCCGGTCGTGTCCGTCGAGACCGGGCTTGGCGACGACGACTCGATAGGTGCGCAACACGCACGGGATACTACGGGTATGACTGCTCTCGCGCCCTGGTGCCACGCCCACGGCAAGATGATCGAATGAGTCCTGTCGCGCCCAGCCGCCAACGCAACCCGCGCACCGTGATCCTCGGCGTCGCCGGCCTGGTGATCGGCTTGGTGCTGCTGGTCGTCGTCTTCGTGGTCGCTGTTCCGTCACTCAGCGAAACCGGCAAGGTGCAGGTCAAGTTGGGGGCGGATCGCTTCGATGCCGGCCTCGCCACCAAGCGGGCCGACGCCGTGCGCCGGGACGGCCCGATTCTGTTCTCCGACATTGCCAGCGGTAAGAACGACATCTTCCTGCAGCACATCGGCGATGACGACACCACCGGCTGGTCGGCCTTCGACGCCCGCCCGCCCGGCACCACCCGGGACTGCACCCTGAAGTGGGACTCCCAGGACAACCAGTTCAACGACCCGTGTGACGGGTCGAGCGTGCCGGCCACCGGCGACGGCCTGTTGCACTACAAGGTGGTGGTCACTGCCGCCGGCACCGTCGTGATCAACCTCAACCCGAACGACCAGGGGGGCGATCCCACCACCAGCGTGTCGACCACCACGACCCTGCTCGTCACCGGCACCCTGCCACCCCGCTGACACCCCGCCAGGTTGCGTAGATCCAGGTCGGAAACCGACCTGGATCTACGCCAGAGCGAAAAATCGGGCGGCTTGCCGAGGCTAGAAGAGGGCAAGTAGGTGCTGCTTCTGGACCTTGCTGGTTCCGGTTCGGGGCAGTTCGTCGACGGCGACCCACTGGCGGGGCACCTTGTAGCGAGCCAGTCGCTCACTGGCCCAATCCTCGAGGGCGAGGGCCGCGAGATCTGAGCCGGCGGCTAGGCGGACGACCGCCGCGGGAATCTCGCCCATGGTCTCGTCCGGCAGGCCCACCACGGCGGCCTCGAGCACCGCCGGATGTTGTTCAAGCACCTCCTGCACCTCGAGGGCGTACACCGAGTACCCGGCGTGCTTGATGACGTCCTTCTCACGGCCGACGAAGAGCACGGTGCCGAGCAGTCCCTTGCGCACCAGATCGCCGGTTCGCAGCCAACCGTCGGTCGTGACGGTGCGGGCGCTGATCTCCGGGGCGTTCCAGTAGCCCTTGATCACCCCGGGGCCCCGCACCCACAGCTCGCCGGTCAAACCGGTGCCCACGTCGGCACCGCTCTCGTCGACGACCCGAAACGAGTAGCCCGGCAACTGGATGCCGACCGATTCGCCCAACCCGACGTCGAGCAACGGCGGCGACACCTTGGCCGCCACACCGCCACCGACCTCGACCATGCCGTAGCCCTCGACGAACGTCGCTTCGCCCACCGGGCCGATCAGCGGCAGCGAGACCATCGCCCCCATCTGCTTGAACCGGCGCGCCAGGTCGGCGGGCATGGCGTCGGCTCCGGAACCCCAGATCCGGATCGATGACAGGTCACGGGACTCGGCTCCCGCTTCGAGCAGCATCCGATACATGGCCGGGACACCGACGAAGATGGTGGCCCGCCGTGACTCGATCGCGTCGAGCACGTCACCCGAACGAAACGACGGCAGTAGGTACGTCGGGATGCCCACGCACGCCAGGCCCATCAGCACGGCGAAGCCCATGATGTGGGCGATGGGCAGGGCGACCACCGCTTCGTCGCGATGCAGGCTGGCCGGCCAGGCCACTCCCACGGTCGCCGATCCGACGAGCGCCCGATGGCTCAGTTCAGCCCCTTTGGGCTGGCCAGTGGTACCCGACGTGTAGAAGAGCGCGGCGACGTCGTCGGGCCGGACCGACACCGAATCGAGCAGCGGCTCGGCCCCGTCGACCTCGTGCACGCTGCGCACGACGAGGCTCGCCCCCGAGTCGGCGACGACGTGGGCCACCTCGTCGGCCCGCATCTGCGGGTTGATCGGGACGGGCACCCGGCCGGCCCGCGACGCAGCTAGGCACAGCAGAAACAGCTCGTAGGTGTTGGTCGTGTGCAACACCACGCGGTCACCGGGCTCGGTGACCGCGGCAAGGCCGCCAGCCCAACGCCGTACCCGCTTGGCTGCCTGCTGATAGGTCAGTCGCCGGCCGTCAGGGTCGGTCACCAGCACCCGCTGTCGATGGACCTCGGCCAAGCTCTCCATGATCGTGCCCAGCGATTCGTCGTGACGCAGCAGCAGCCGAGCTTTCGTCAGGGCACGCATGGGGCTCCGGTCCGACGTGACGTCACCTCATGATGTTGGCCCCCGCCCGCCTGGGTCGCCAGTCCGATGATCAAGGACCAGCTGTTTCTCGAGTACGACGAACGCCAGGTCGTGGCGTTTGGGAATGCCGAATCGAACCTCGCCGTAGGGAAACGGCTCGGTCGCACCCGTACGTGCGAAACCGGTGCGCTCATACCAGGCGATCAGGTCGAGGCGGAGGCTCATCACGGTGATGCGCAGCCGCTCACCCGACCAGACGTCCCGCGACCGCCGCTCGGCCTCGGCCAGCATCCGGGTACCGATGCCTCGGCCCTGCTGCGTCGGCTTCACCGCCAACATCCCGAGGTGCTCGGTTCCGGCACCACGACCCTGCACATGACAACACCCCACCAGGTCGTCGCTCGTCGTCGCCACCAAGACGGTGCTGGAAGGGGCTTCGATCATCGTCTCGACGGCGTCGCGGTCGGTGCGCTGACCGCCGAGCAGATCGGCTTCGGTGGTCCAGCCGGCCCGACTCGCTTCACCGCGGTAGGCCGAATCGACCAACGTCACGATGGTCGACGCGGCCGCGATCGTGGCCACCCCGAACTCGACGGCCGCCGACCGCCTACCCGACACCGAGGGCTATCGCTTCTCGAGCGGGGCCCAGTTCAACAGCAGCTGCTTTTCGCCCACGCCCGCGAAATAGACCACGGCCACCGCCTTCTCGCCCGTCCCCTCGATGCGCTGGATCACGCCTTCACCGAAGGTGTTGTGACGGACGTCGTCACCGGCGCCCAGCCCGATCTGGTCGGCACCGGTCGGCGACGGCGGCGGTGGCCGCAGGGCGCTCTCGACGACTCGCTCACGGTGCTGTTCCCATGCCGCGCCTCGCGCGGATCCGCCCGATCCACGGTCTCGGTCGAGATCGGGTCGGCCGCCATAGACACGCCCGCTGGGCACATCAGTGGCCTCGGACGAGCTCGACCGTCGGCCGTAGCCACCCGAGCCATAGCTGCTACCCGATCCATACTTGCCACCCGGGCCACTGGCACCGCTGCGCCGAGAACCCCGACGCGTGCCCTCGACGACCTCAACCAGCGCGGCCGGGATCTCGTCGAGGAAGCGACTGGGTGGGTTGTACTGGGTCGAGCCATAGAGCGTGCGGCTCCAGGCGTGCGACAGGTAGAGCCGTTCGCGGGCCCGAGTGATGCCCACGTAGGCCAGCCGGCGTTCCTCCTCGAGCTGCTCGGGTTCACCGATGGACCGCAAATGGGGGAAGACGCCGTCTTCGAGACCGACCAGGAAGACCGCAGGGAACTCGAGGCCTTTAGCCGAGTGCAGGGTCATGAGCACGACGGCCGACTCGTCGGTCTCGAGCTGGTCGGTGTCGGCGACCAGGCTGACCTGCTCGAGGAAGGTGTCGACCGACTCGAACTCGCGAGCGGCGCCGACCAGCTCGGCCAGGTTCTCGATGCGGCCCTCGGCCTCGATGCTGTGCTCGGCGTTGAGCTCGGCGACATAGCCCGACCGCTCGAGGATGTGTTCGAGCAGGTCGCCGGGGCCGGCGCCGTCGGCATGCTCGGCGGCCAGCACGTCAATCAGCGTCACGAAGGTGGCGATGCCCTTGAC
>JAYUBX010000645.1:0-5776 GCA_043740665.1 Candidatus Neomicrothrix sp. | reverse complement strand
CGATCCACGCGGCTGCGTTCGGCGACGTTCCCCGCCACGAATTCGTGTCGGCCACCCGACCCGCCAAACCGGTCTGCGCCGCAGTCAACCGACGGATCACCACCGACACCCGCTTCAACCCGTCAACCGCATCGACACCCGACAACACCGACGGATCGAGCCCGTCACACCACGCATCCGACGCCGACTCGACCGCAGCCAACCGGCCCGGCGAAGCAAACGTGATAGCGGAAGACATAGAACAAGCGTACTCAACCAGTTGTTAATGTCAACACAGATACCCAAAGAAACGCAGAAAATGTATGACTTTCAGATGTTGATGTGGCGACAACGAGGTCGTTCCGGCCCGCGCCGAAGCCGGTCGCTCGACCCGCGCATCAGGTGACCCTCAGACGTCGAGGGTGGGCGCGGGGGCGACCGCGAAGCCGAGCTGCCAGTCGGGCTCGGTGTTGTCGTCGATGGCCAGGCGCCAGACGAACCGTTGGCCCGGCGGCAAGGCCAGGCCGCTGAAGTTGACTGCCAGCGGGACGGGCAGCGCCGTGCCCTCCTGGACCTGCTCGCTGCGCCCGACCTCGAACTGGCCGGCCACGATCACCGGCCGGTCGGCCATGAGCACTGGCATGCCGTCGGCGTCGAGCAGCTCGAGCTTCCAGTCGTGCACCCGACCGGCGCGGTCCCATGGCACGTCGATCTTGACGGCGATGGCCAGCGGACCTGGCGTCGAGGGGATCAGGCTGATCCCGCCCCCCAGGATGAACAGCTTGTTGTCGGCGACCTGCGCGGCGTCGGCCAGCAGCAGCGTCACTCGGATTCGGGACGGGGAGAGGTCGAAGTCGCTCACCCCGGCACCTTAGGTCCCGGCCGCCCCGGCGATCTTGCGGTGGACGTTCGCTGCCACGATGAGCACGGCTGCAACGAGGGCTCCGGCGATCACCAGCACCCAGCTCTGGCGGCGCAGGTCACCGAGGGTCACGTTGCTGGTGACGCGCAGCGCCTCGCGTACCAGCGCGGTCGAGCCTTCGGTCGGGTCGCCGAGGAGGTCGACTCCCCAGCGGAGGCCGGCCCAGCGGGCCAGCAACACGATCGCTCCAGCGATGGCGCTACCCACGGCCAGCACCATGCCGATGCGCAGCCGGCGGCGGGCCAGCATCAGGGCGAGAAGCCCAAGGCCGACCGCGGCGATCGGCAGGGCGACCGCCGCCGCTTGAATGAGCTTCACGTGCTGCCAGACGAAGGGCAGATCGCGGCGTTGCGCCAGGACGATCGTGCAACATCGCGACTGCTCAGCCAGATCGACGACGCCGTTGACCACTCGGTTGTTGGTCAGGCTGGGAGCCACGATCGACAGCAGCTGGGTTGGTGTCAGGGTGATCGAGCCCGATCCGTCGACCAATTGGGGATTCAGGTCGGCCACCAGGCGGCCGGTGATCTCACCGACGGACTGGCTCGCCACCGCGTCGGCGATGGCGCTCTGCACGAGCTCGGCGGTCTGGTCCTGCACGGCGCCGCCGAGCGATTGCAGCGGTCGGGGCAGCGAGCCGGCGGCCTGCGAGAGGGCCGGCTGCACGACCTTCTCGTCAAGCAGCGAGGTGACGGCGGCGCGCGTGTCGGGTGATGCGATGAGGGTATTGGCCTTGGCGGTCACGGCAGCGGTGTCGTAGACGTCGTGGCTGACCCACCAGGCCAGGTTTGCCCCGAAGAGCGCCACGACGGCGAGGACGGCGATGGCCATGGCGGCCCAGTCCCGCCAAGGGCTTCTTGCTGCGGGCGACCCCGCGACCGAGGTCATTGGTGGGTGCCATTCACATAGGTCGGGGGTCGAGGCTCCCACCATGACCGCCAGTCGGTGAACGCCCGACGATGCTGGACGCGCCACCCGGCCGGCGTTCGCACCCAGTCATCCTGATAGCGCAGGCCGGCGATCGGCATGCGGCCCTCGTTGCGGTCGGGGTCGGCATAGACGTGGTGGGCATTGACCCAGGTCTCGCTCTGGGCCTCGTCGCCGGTGATGGTGATGTCGCAGTTGCCCATCTGGTGCACGGTGACCGCATAGAGGGCGATGGCCGCCTCGATGCGATCGACCACGTCCTCGGCTGGCACCGCGTCGGGGATCGGCATGAGGTCCGAATAGTCGACCAGGGTGCGAGGCACGAAGATGGCCTTGACGGGCAACCACTGGCGCCGATCGACATTCACGAAGTACTGCAGCAGTAGTTGACGGATCTCGTGATGGTCGGTCAGGACCCCGATCGAGGTGACGGTTTCGTCGCGTTCCATAGCGAGAGTTGACCGTATCGGCAGCTCGTTCGCGAGGATGGCCGGGTGAGCACCCTGCCGATCGACCCGATGCGCACCGCCGTCGTGGTGCTGGCGGCCGGCGGCGGCTCGCGATTCGAAGGGCTGACCCACAAGCTGCTGGTGCCGGTGAAGGGTCGGCCGCTGGTCGTGTGGGCGGTCGGGGCGGCGGTCGAAGCAGCGATCGGTTCGGTCGTCGTCGTGGCCGGAGCGGTCGATCTGACCGATGTCCTGACCGACGCCGGGCTGGTCGATCAGGTGACGCTGGTCGGGAACGTGGCGTGGCGTGACGGCCAGGCCACCTCGTTGCAGGTCGGCATCTCGGTCGCGGATCGGTCCGACATCGACATCGACGCCGTCGTCGTGGGGCTGGGCGATCAGCCCGGCATCCCGGCCGAAGCATGGGGGCTGGTGGCGAGGGCTGATCCGGCTGCCGACATCGTGGTTGCGACCTATGACGGTCGACGCCGCAACCCGGTCCGGCTGGCGCGTCGGGTCTGGCCCGATCTGCCGGTCACCGGCGACGAGGGGGCCCGTTCGCTCATGGCCCGGAGGTCCGACCGCGTCAGCGAGATAGGTTGCCCGGGACGACCGGCTGATATCGACACCATGGAGGATCTCGCCCGATGGAGCTGAGCAACGAGTTCGAGGTACCGGTACCGATCGAGCAGGCCTGGGCGATCCTGACCGACATCGAGCGAATCGCGCCCTGCCTGCCCGGCGCCCAGCTGCAAGAGGTCGAGGGCGACAAGTACCGCGGCATCGTCAAGATCAAGGTCGGCCCGATCAGCGCGCAGTACAAGGGTCAAGCGGTCATGGTCGTCAAGGACGATGTGGCGCACCGGGCCGAGCTCGAGGCCACCGGGCGTGACTCGCGCGGTGCCGGCAACGCGACGGCCACCATCGTCGCCCAGCTCACCGCCAAGGGTGACGTCACCCACGTCAGCGTGCTCACCGATCTGAGCGTCACCGGCAAGGTCGCCCAGTTCGGCCGGGGCGTGCTGGCCGACGTGAGCGCCAAGCTGCTCGATCAGTTCGTCGCCAACCTCGAGGCCACCGTGCTGGCCGAGGAACTGGTGGCCGACGCGGTCGAGCTCGAAGAACTGGCGCTCAGCACCGACGACCCGGCCGAGGCCGAGGCGGCGTCCGAGACGGCGGCGGCTGCGCTGGCGGCGGCGGTCGACCTCGATGCCACCGTCGACGTCGATCCCATCGGCGAGCCCGATTCCGAGCCCGAGCCGGCGGTCGTGCGCAAGATCGACAGCCCGGTGGCGGCCCCAGTCGACCTGTTCGAGACGGCCGGATCGCCCATGCTCAAGCGGGTTCTGCCGTTGCTCGGTCTCGTGGCCGCGGTACTGGTGTTGCTGGGTCTGCGGCGCCGTCACCGCTCGCGGTGACCGATCCGGTCGTCGCTGAACCGGTCGTCGCTGGACCCGCAGTCGACGAGAACGATCTCGTTGCGGCACTGCTGGGTCGCCGACCCCAGGGCCAGTTCGAGGTCGTGGTGCGCGCCGCCGACGGCTCGCCGATGGTGATCCGCAACAGCCCCCTGCTCGACGATGGCACGCCGATGCCGACGCGCTACTGGTTGGTCGACCCGATGGTGCGGTCCGCCATCGGCCGGCTCGAAGCCGATCTGGGCGTGCGTCGCGCCGAAGCCGAGATTGACCCGGTCGAGATCGCCGCCGCCCACGACCGCTACCGTGCCGAACGCGATGCGGCCTTGCCGGCGGATCACCTCGGCCCGCGGCCATCGGCCGGAGTCGGTGGCACCCGGCAGGGCGTCAAGTGTCTGCACGCGCACTACGCCTGGTTTCTGGCCGGAGGCGATGATCCGGTCGGGCGTTGGGTCCATGAGCGACTGGCGATCCACCTTCCGCCGGGCGAGACCCTGCCCGAGGTCGGGTCGTGAGCGGTCGCGTCGCTGCCATCGACATCGGCACCAACTCGGTGCGGCTGCTGGTGGCCGAGCGCGACCCGGCCGGTGCGCTGGTCACGCTCGACCGGCAGATGCGCATCACCGGACTTGGCCAGGGGGTCGACGCGACCGGTCGGCTCGATCCTGCGGCCATCGAGCGCACGGTCGCGGTGCTGAGCGACTATCGGCTGACGATCGATGGACTGATGGGGCCCGAATCGGGGTCGGGTCAGATCCGGATGACCGCCACCTCGGCGGCGCGCGACGCGGCGAACCGCAACGAGTTCTTCGACCGGGTCGAGGCCGCCGTGGGAGTTCGGCCCGAGCTGTTGTCGGGTGACGAGGAGGGGCGGCTCTCGTTTCTTGGGGCGACCGCCGATCTCGACCCGGCCCTTGGACCATTTCTGGTCGTCGATATCGGCGGCGGTTCGACCGAGTTCTCGTACGGCACGACCGCCTGTGAGGCTGCGCTGTCGACCGACATGGGATGCGTGCGGTTCACCGAGAAGTACATCGAGAGCGACCCTCCCCGCCCCGAAGAACTGTTGGCCGCGCTGTCGGTGACCGAGGCCTACGTCGACGATGTGCGGCAGGCGATTCCGCAGATCGACCAGGCCCGCACGTTCGTGGGTCTCGCTGGCACCGTGTCGGCCGCGGCCGCCATCGAGCTCGGCCTCGCCGTCTATGACCGTGACCAGATCCACCATCTCGAGCTCAGTCGGGCGCAGGTCGAGGACGTCTTCCGCACCCTTGTCACCGAGACCCGCGCCGAGCGGCTCGAGAACCCCGGCCTCGAAGCAGCTCGGGCCGACGTGATCGTCGGCGGCATGTGTGTGTTCGTCATGATCATGCGCCGTCTGGCCCTTGACTCGTGTCTGGTGAGCGAGTCCGACATCCTCGACGGGCTGGCGCTCAGCCTGCTGTCCTGAGCTCCCCTACGATGCACGCCGTGCCACTGTCCGATCGGGTGCTCATGGGTCCGGGGCCGTCGAACCCCTATCCCGAGGTCGCGGCCGCGTTCGCCCGGCCGATGCTGGGTCATCTCGATCCCGAGTTCATCGCCTTGCTCGACGAGACCGGCGACCGGCTGCGGCAGGTGTTCCGCACCGACAACCTGCTGACCTTCCCGGTCAGCGGCACCGGTTCGGCGGGCATGGAAGCGGCCTTCGTCAACGTGGTGCGCCCGGGCGACGTGGTCGTCGTGGGCGTCAATGGTGTCTTCGGTGCGCGGATGTGTGATGTCGCCGGGCGGGTCGGGGCCGAGGTCGTGCGGGTCGACGCGGACTGGGGTCGGGCGCTCGATCCGCAGGCGCTGCTCGACGCCCATCCGGCTCCGAAGCTGATCGCCGTTGTGCACGCCGAGACGTCAACCGGCGTGCGCAACGATGTCGCGTGTCTGGGTCCTGGTGCGGCCGATCTCGGTGGGGACGCGCTGGTACTGGTCGACTGCGTCACGTCGCTGGGTGGCATCCCGGTCGAGATCGACGGCTGGCAGGTCGACCTGGCCTACAGCGGCACCCAGAAGTGCCTCGGCGTTCCGCCCGGGCTGGCGCCGTTCACGGC
>JAYUBX010000644.1:0-1704 GCA_043740665.1 Candidatus Neomicrothrix sp. | reverse complement strand
GACCGAGCCGGTGACTGCGGCCGCCAACAAGGTGCCGGATAGGGCCATCGCGACAATGCCGCGACGAATGGTCTGATGAGCTCTCACGTTTGGGTTCCTTTCGTGGGATCGATCCCCGGGAACCTCACGCGAGTGATGTCCTCAGGCTCTGCCCCGTTGTCCACGACGGTGCATTGAAGCCGCCTGTTCCGAAGGCACTCCGACTCGTCGAACGTCTCCGGCATACCGGAATCGATCGACCTACGGTTGCGGGACAGTGCCGGAATTCGACCGGCTTCCCCCGCGGAACAGAAACTCGTTGCCCCGGCAGCAAAGCACGACCAGCTCGGCGGCGTCAATCAGCGGCCGTACACTGCGGCCACGGCTCGGGGGGCCAGCGGTTCCCCGGGGCCACTTCGTACTGTCGCATGCCCATCGCGCCCAAACCAGGGAGGCACCCCGTGTCCAAGCCGCTTCCGTACCAGTTCCCCGTCTTCGACGACGTCGATACGCATCGGCTGCATCTCAAGCGGCGCCTCGCCGCCTCGTTCCGCCTGTTCGGCAAGTTCGGCTTCAGCGAGGGCGTCGCCGGCCATATCACCGCCCGTGATCCAGGCCGGCCCGACCACTTCTGGGTCAACCCCTTCGCCGTCGACTTCAGCCTGATCAAGGTGTCGGACCTGATCCTCGTGAACCACGACGGCGACGTCGTCGAGGGCGACTACGCCGTCAACGCCGCCGCCTTCGCCATCCACTCACAGGTGCACGCCGCCCGGCCCGACGTCATGGCAGCCGCCCACGCCCACTCGATCAACGGCAAGGCGTTCTCGTCCTTGGGTCGCACCCTCGACCCGATCACCCAGGACGCCTGCGCCTTCTACGGCGACCACGCCCTGTTCGACGACTACACCGGCGTGGTGCTCGACACCGAAGAAGGCAAGCGGATCGCTCACGGTCTGGGCGAGAACAAGGCCGCCATCCTGCGCAACCACGGCCTGCTCACCGTCGGCCAATCGGTCGACGAGGCGGTGTGGTGGTTCATCACCATGGAGCGCACGTGCCAGGCCCAACTGCTGGCCAGCGCGGCCGGCGAGCCGGTGCTGATCGACCCCGAGATGGCCACGCTCACCCAGACCCAGGTCGGCACCCACGTCGCCGGTTGGCTGAGCTTCCAGCCGCTGTACGAATCGATCGTGCGCGCCCAACCGGATCTGCTCGACTGATGGCTACCCCGAGCAACGGCGGCCTCGGCTGGCCCCTCAAGTTCGGTGTCTTCATGGCGCCGTTCCACCCCACGGGCCAGAACCCGACCTATGCCCTCGAACGCGACATGGCCCTGATCGAGCACCTCGATCGACTGGGCTTCGACGAGGCCTGGATCGGCGAGCACCACTCGGGTGGCTACGAGATCATTGCCTCGCCGGAGATCTTCATCGCCGCCGTCGCCCAGCGCACCCAACGCATCAAGCTGGGCACCGGCGTGGTGTCGCTGCCCTACCACCACCCGTTCATGACGGCCCAGCGCCTCGTGCTGCTCGATCACCTGACCAAGGGTCGGGTGATGCTCGGCGTCGGTCCCGGCGCCCTGCCCAGCGACGCGTTCATGCTGGGCATCGACCCCGCCGACCAGCGCGACCGCATGGAAGAAGCGCTCGACGTGGTGCTGCAGCTGCTGCGGAGCGACGAGCCGGTCACCCACGAGAGCGAGTGGTTCAGCCTGACCGA
>JAYUBX010000643.1:0-18519 GCA_043740665.1 Candidatus Neomicrothrix sp. | reverse complement strand
GGTTCGGGCGGTTCGGGCGGTTCGGGCGGCCCGACCGTGCCCGCAGCCGCGACACGGGAGGAACCGGGCTCGGCCTGGCCATCGTGGCGGCCCAGGTGACGGCGCAGGGCGCCCGGATCGTCGCGACCAACGGTCCCCCGTTGGGTGGCGCGGTGGTGCGCATCGTCTTCGGGCGTGGTGGGTTGCCGCGACCACACTTCGACAAGGACTAGGGGGTCGGGCCTATGCTGCCGCCCATGAAGAAGCTCCTGGTCCTCATCGTTGTTGTCGCTCTGGCCGCCTTTGCGGTGAAGAAGCTGCAGGACGCCTGACCCGCGTTCCAACCGATCGAGCCGCTGCCGCAGCTTCGTGCGCGGCCCGAGCGGCCGTGTCCTGATGGCGCCACAGCCACCAGCCTCCGGCGATGCTCAGACCGACGGCAACGATGGTGGCCAGTCCGGCGGCGGCCCGCGCCGGTGGGGGCATGTTTACCCGGTCGCGTAGCGGAACACCGTTGCGGAACTGCCGGATCTCCCAGCCTCGGTCGCGGGCGATGCGGGCCAGGTCGCGGTCTGGGTTGACGGCCACCGGGTGGCCAACCGTCTCGAGCATCGGCAGGTCGGTCGCCGAGTCTGAGTAGGCGTACGACGCGGCCAGATCGATGTCGTGGATCATCGCCGCTTCGAGGATCGCCTCAGCCTTGTAGGGCCCGTAGCTGTAGAACTCGACCTCGCCGGTGTAGCGACCCTGGTCGTCGAGTTTGGCTCGACTGGCGATGGCTTCGTCGACGCCCAGGTAGCGGGCGAGCGGCGCGACGATCTCCTCGGGTGACGCCGAGATCAGGTAGACCCGACGCCCTGCGGCGCGGTGTTCCTGGATCAGGTCGAGGGCCTCGTCATAGACGATCGGGTCGATGACCTCGGTCAGGGTGTCACGCACGATGGCGCTGATGCGGGCCTGGTCCCACCCTCGGGTGATCCGCAACGCCGACTCGCGGAACTTCTGCATGCGGGCCTCGTCGGCGCCGACCTGGCGGAAGACGAACTGGCTCCACAGCGCCCGGGCCACGAGCCAGCGCGAGATCATGCCGGCCTGGTAGAGCGGCCGACCGAACGCGACCATCGAGGCCTTGGCGATCACGGTCTTGTCGAGGTCGAAGAAGGCGGCCTCCATGAGCGGAGCATACGGGCGTGCGACGGCATGCCCTGGGCACCTCGCTCGATACCACGCCGAGAATCACCCCTTGAATGGGCGCAGCGGCGGCGCTATCTTCCGGTCAGGCCTTCTCCTCAGGACCTTCCCCCAACGACCTCCCCGACACTTCCCCCGGTGTCACTCGTCGTCCTGCGGGAGGTTTCCTGTGTTTGCTGCATGCTGGTCGGTCAAAGGGGGGTCGGGTACGACAGTCGTAGCGGCGGCCCTCGCCGTCGTGCTTTCGAGACTCGACGGTCCCGGGGCGCTGCTCGTCGATCTGGCCGGTGACGGGCCGGCGGTGCTCGGGCTGGCCGAACCCGACTCGCCCGGCCTGGCCGGATGGCTCGCGGCGGGCGCGGCGGTGCCGGCCGACGGGTTGCGCCGCATCGAGATCCCGATCGACGATCGGCTCGGCCTGATCCCTCGAGGCGTCGGTCCGCTGGCCTCGCTCGAACGAGCCGAGGTGCTGGCCGGTCTGTTCGCCGCCGAGTCCCGATCGGTCGTGGTCGATGCCGGTGTGCCGATCTGGGAGGGCGATGCCGCCGATTCGGTCGGCGCGGTGTTGGCCTCGGCGGCGGTGACGAGCCTGCTGGTGACGCGGGCCTGCTATCTCTCCTTGCGCCGAATCGTGGCCTCGCCGGGGCGGCCCTCGGGCATCGTCCTGGTCACCGAACCCGGGCGGGCACTCGGTCGCCACGACGTCGAGCAGGTGTCCGGCGTCGCCGTCGTGGCTGAGGTCCTGGTCGACCCCACGGTGGCCCGAGCGGTCGATGCGGGGTTGCTCGGCGGGCGTCTGCCCCGGACGCTCGAGCGGGCCCTGGGTCGGGCGACATGATGTCGCCGGTCGTGTCCTCGACCCTCGCTGATCCGGTCGCGTTGGCCGCCCGGGTCCACGAGCAGGTGGTCACCAACCGGCTGGGGCTTGATGCCGCCGACCGTTCGGTGGGTCGGGCCGCGGTCGACGCCCTGGTGCGGCTCGAGGCTCCGCTGATGGCCGACGCGGCCGTCGCCGAGATCATCGACACGGTGTTGGCGCGGGCCGTCGGGCTCGGGCCGCTCGAGCCATTCCTGACCGATCCGGCGGTCACCGATGTCATGGTCAACGGCGGTGGCCAGGTCTGGATCGAGCACTCCGGACGTCTGGTCAGCACCGGCCTGGTGCTGACCGAGCCGGCCGTTTTGCAGTTGATCGAACGGGTCCTCGCCCCGCTCGGGCTGCACGTCGACCGGTCCAGCCCGGTGGTTGATGCTCGGCTGGTCGACGGCTCGCGCGTGCACGCCATCGTCGGGCCGCTGGCCGTCGACGGACCGTGCCTCACCATCCGGCGGTTCGCGGCCCGGGCCATACGGCTGGACGCCATCGCCGGTCAGGGGCTCGTGGCCTTTCTGGCCTGGGCGGTGGTCGCTCGCATGAACGTCATCGTCAGCGGCGGTGCGGGCGCCGGCAAGACGACCCTGCTCAATGCCCTCGGGGCGTTCATCCCCGATGGCGAGCGGGTCATCACCATCGAAGATGCCGCCGAGCTGCGGCTGCCGGGTGCGCACGTGGTCCGGCTGGAGGCCCGACCCATGAGCGCCGAAGGGGTCGGCGAGGTTCGGATCCGCGATCTGGTGCGGGCCGCGCTGCGCATGCGACCCGACCGCATCATCGTGGGCGAGGTCCGCTCGGGTGAGGCGCTCGACATGCTCCAGGCGATGAACACCGGGCACGAAGGATCGCTGTCGACCTGTCATGCCAATAGTCCGACCGATGCCCTGCGGCGGATCGAGACCATGGTGCTGATGAGCGAGGTCGCGCTTCCGCATGCGGTTGTCCGCGAGCAGCTGGCATCGGCCCTCGATCTGGTGATCCAGATCGGTCGTCAGTCGGGCGGGCGGCGGGCCATCGTCGAGGTGGCCGAGGTGGGCCGGCTCGATCGGTCCGGTGCGCTCGATACGCGGGCTCTGACCGTCGGCGGAGCCTTTCGCTCGCTGCCTGATCGAAGTCCTCGTAGTCTGGCGTCATCGGCGCCTGATCCGGGCTGGCTCGAACCGTGAGCGTCATCGTCGTGCTCGGGTGGGTCGCGGTGCTCGCCGCCGCCGTCGGTGCCGGTCGACTGACGCGGTCAGGGTTCTGCGCCCGCCGGGCTGGTCATCGGCTGACCCGGTTGGCGCAACGACGCCCGGTCTGCGGTCTCGAGCGCGTGCTGCTGGCCCGGTCGACGAGCCCGGGTCGGTCCGTCGTCGAGTGGTGTCGGCGAACCACGGGGCTTCGCCTGAGCGGTGATGTTGAGCACGCCATGGTGCTCGAAGCCGTGGCTCGGGCCCTTCGGGGTGGTCGCTCGCTGGTGCAGGCGGTCGACGAGGCCGCCACCTCGCTCCCTCGGGGTCCGGCGGTCGACGATCTGATCGATGTGGTGGGCACGGTTCGGTCCGGTCTGCCGCTTGCCACGGCGCTGGCGTCCTGGGGGTCGGGGGCCGACGACGCTCGCGTGCTCGCGGGCGCGGCCCTGACCCTGGGGGCCGAGGTCGGCGGTGCGTCGGCCCGGTCGCTCGACGCCGCGGCCAGTGGTCTGCGGGATCGGGCCGCCCTGGCTCGTGAGGTCCGGGCCCTCACTTCGCAGGCGCGGGCCAGCGCGCTCGTGATGGTGCTGGCCCCGGTGGGCTTCGTCATCGTCGCCGGTGCGGCCGATCGCCGGATCGTCGCCACGCTGTTGACGACGCCGGCCGGACTGGCGTGCATCGCCGTGGGTCTCGGTCTCGATGCGATCGGGGCCGGCTGGATGGCTCGGATGACCCGGCAAGTGGCATGAGCTCGGCGACGATGGCGTCCGGGCTGATGGCGGCCGGCGTCGTGCTGGCGCTGGCTGTGCCGTCGCCAGGATCGGCGACGCGGGTGGTGGCCATGATCGATCGTCAGGCTGGACCGCGTCGAACGAGTCGCGTCGTCCAGGTGGGCGGCCCACACGGGCTGGCGACCTTGATCGGCAGCGGCTTGGCTCGCGTGGGGCGCCTCGTTCGTCGCCGGGCGGGGCGGGCCGAGCACGCGGCCCACGATCGGCGGATGGGCGCGGCGGTGGTGGTCGGCCTGGTCGCATTGGTGATCAACCCGGTGCTCGTGGTGCCGGCGGTCGGGGTGGTGTGGGCGGCGCCGGTGTTGCAGCAGCGGGCTCGCCATCGCCGGCAGCAGGCTCGGCTGCTCGGTGAGATCCCCGATCTCACCGAGCTGTTCCGTCTGGCGGTCGGCGCCGGCCTGACCGTGCACCAAGCCGTCGATGCGGTTGGCACCCGGGCCCCGGTGGTGTCCGCGGCCCGGTTGGCCGACGTGGCGTCACGCGTCGCGGTGGGTCATCGGTTGGCCGATGCCCTCGACCGCTTCGGTGCCGGCGACGAGGCCTTCCGTCCCCTGGCGTCGGCGCTGGCCTCGGCCGAGCGTTATGGGGTGGCCCTCGGCCCGACGCTCGATCGACTGGCCGAGGACGCCCGGCTGCAGCGTCGGCGGCGGGCCGAGGAGCTCGCCCGACGCCTGCCGGTGCACATGCTCTTCCCCTTGGTGCTGTGCATCCTGCCGGCGTTCGCCCTGCTGACCGTGGTTCCCCTCGTGCTCACCGCCGTCGCCGGGCTGCCCCACTGACCGTCCGGCCGCCCGATCGTCTGCTCCTGCTCCTGCCCCTGCTCCTTGTTCGATCCGCCTTTCCCCCGGCCGGCCATCCCACCCATCGTTTCTGCGAAAGGCACCACCATGTTTCGTTTCCTGTTCAGTTTCTCGCTCCACTTCTCACGCACGCGCACCGCCCGGTTGGGCGGTGCGGCCGGCCAGACCACGGCCGAGTACGCCCTGGTGCTCTTGGGAGCCGCCACCATTGCCATGTTGGTGGTCACCTGGGCATCATCGTCGGGCGCCATCGGCAAGTTGTTCGACGTCGTCGTGTCCCACGTGATCGGCGCCGTGACGTGAGCCGCCGAGGGAGAAGGGTCAGGGTGTTGGCGCCGGCCCGATCCCGCCGACGGGTCACCGATTCGTCTGGTCAGGCCACCGTCGAGCTGGCTCTGGTCCTTCCCCTCGTGGTGATGTTGCTGTTGCTGGTCGTGCAGGTGGGGCTGGTCGTCCACGACCAGGTGTTGGTGATTCACGCGGCGCGAGAAGCGGCGCGGGCGGCAGCCGTACTGCCGGTCGGCGACCGGGCCGGTCCGCAGGCGGCCGCGGTGGCCGCCGGTCCGCTCGATCGGTCCCGGCTGCACACCGACGTGGCCACCTCCGACGCCGGCGACCGCCGGCCGGCTGTGCGGGTACACGTGAGCTACGAGTGCCGCACCGACTTGCCCCTTATTGGCGCGCTGGTGCCCGATCTCACCCTGGCCGCCACCGCCGTCATGCAACGCGAGTGATCATCGCGGCGGTAGGGCGATCGGCGCCGAGCGCGCTCCGACCTACAGTCCGCCCATGGCTGATCCGGGCATCGTGGGGTATCACCACCTGGTGGCGAAGCAGTCGGCCGTCGACGGCCATGGCGACCTGCTGCAGATCCCCATCGACGGTCTGCAGTTTCGGCCGGTTCCGCACGAGGACGGTACCGTCGCCGAGATCGCCCGGGCCCAGTGGCCCGAGATCGATCTCGACATCGTGCGGGTCCATCTGACCACCACCTTGCCCGGCCGGATGCGGGCGTGGGGTCTGCACCAAGGCTCAACCGACCGACTGTTCGTGGTGAAGGGCTTGGTGTCGATCGTCGTGTTCGATGGCCGTGAGGCCTCGCCCACCTTCGGCTCGGTGAACGAGTTCCGGGTGAGCGAGCGCAACCCGGGGCTGTTGGTGATTCCGCCCAACCTCTACCACGGCTGGAAGAACATCGGCATCGACGAGGCCTACATCATCAACATGCCGTCGGCGCAGTACGACCACCACGGCCCGGACGCCCTCGACCTGCCCTACGAGTCGGCGGCGGCGGCCGAGATCGTGCCGTGGCGTTGGTGGGCGACGGCCACTGATCGGGCCTGATGCCTCGGGTCACCATCATCACCGCGACCTATAACTGGGCGACGGTCCTGCCGTATTCGATCGCCAGCGCGCTCGATCAGACCTTCACCGACTTCGAGTACCTGGTCGTGGGAGATGGCTGTACCGACGAGTCGGCCGCGGTGGTGGCCGAGGTGGCGTTGGATGATCGGCGGGTGCGCTGGCTCAACCTGGCGGCCAACACGGGTCATCAGTGGGGGCCGAACGGCGAAGGGCTTCGCCAGGCCCAGGGCGACCTGATCGCCTATCTCGGTCACGACGACCTGTGGATGCCGACCCACCTCGAGGCGCTGGTCGCGGCGGCCGACGCCGAGCCCGACGTCGGACTGGTGCATTCGACGGTGCTGATGGTGTACCCGGACCGCGATCCGTATCTGCATCCCGAGCCGGGTTGGGTCTACGTGCCGCCCGACTGGATTCCGCCCACTTCGGTACTGCATCGCCGTGACGTGGCGGTCGCCGCCGGTGGGTGGCAGCCGCCCAGCGCCGATGGCGCGTCGGATCCCGAGGCCGACCTATGGGCCCGGATCGCGGCCGAATCCGATCTGCGGTGGGTGCCACGAGTGACCAGCGTCAAAATGCCGGCCTCGGTGCGCCGCGGGGTCTATCGCGATCGGCCCGGGCATGAGCAGGCCTATTGGCTCGATCGCATCCGAGCGGCGCCCGACCCCGAGGCCGATCTGGTCGCCGCCTGCGAGTCGCCTTATCCGCTGGCCATCGCGACCCAGCCGCGATGGATGTCGGGCCGAGAACGGGTCGCGTGGGCGGTCAAGACACGGGTGCGCCGTCTGCGGGGACGTCCGCCGGTGACCGCCACCGAACGCCACCGGCTGCGCCGCCGGTTCAAGGGGCTGGAGTCGTAGCGAGCAGCGTACGCAGCAGCGTGGCGGCCCCGGCCTTGTCGAGCGGCTCGTTGCCGTTGCCGCACTTGGGCGACTGCACACACGACGGGCACCCGTCGGTGCAGCGGCAGGCGGCGATGACCTCGAGGGTGGCCTGCAGGTGGCGGTCGGCGCTGGCATAGCCCAGTTCGGCGATGCCAGCACCCCCGGGGTAGCCGTCGTAGATCACGATGGTGGGCAGCCCGGTCTCAGGCTGGAACGGTGTGGAGAGACCGCCGACGTCCCATCGATCACAGATGGTGAACAGCGGCAGCAGCCCGATGGCGGCGTGTTCGACGGCGTGCAGCGTGCCGGGAACGGCCTCGGGTGAGACCCCGGCGTCGGCCAGAAGCGGCGCGTCGATGGTGTACCAGAAGGCCCGTGTGGTGAGCTCGCCTGGCGGCAGGAACAGGTCTTCGACCCCGAGCAACTGGCCGGTCGAGGTGGCGAAGCGCCGGTAGCCGACGACGGTCGAGACCACGCGTACCGAGCCGACGGCCAGGTGGCTGCGGCCAACGTCTCGCTCGGCGTCGGCCCCGAGGATGGTGATGGCGGTCTGGCTGCGAGGCTGGGTCCACTCGCCGCCGTCGACCGGCGCGACGATGGCCGAGCCGTCGTCGAGATCGAGCTCGTGCACGCGGTAGCTCTGACCCTGGTGCACATAGATGGCCCCAGGGTGCACCAACCGACAGGCCCGGCCGTGGTCGACGGTGCCGATGAGCGTGCCGTCGGCCAGCGCGATACGCACCTCGTCGCTCGAACCGTTGCGCAGACCGACGCCCCGAGTCGGCCAGCCGCGCCCGGCCCAGACGGCCAGGGGTACCCGTACCGATCCGCGGCCGCGGTCGCGCACCTTGAGGCGGTCGTCGAGGGCCAGCGCCCGGACCCCTTCGTCCAGCGTGCCGGGCCACCAACGTTCGTCGGCGTGGCCGAGGGGGCGTTCGTGGGCGGCGCAGGCCAGGTGGGGATGCAGCACGTAGGGGTTCGACAAGTTGATGACGGCCGGTTCGGGTGGGCGGGTGAATACCTGATCGGGATGGGCCATGTACCACTGGTCGAGCTGGTCGTCGCCGGCAACCAGCACGACGATCGACGGCTGATCGGACCGACCGGCGCGACCGGCCTGCTGCCACATCGAAGCGATGGTGCCGGGAAAGCCGTTGAGCACACAGGCGTCGAGTCCGCCGACGTCGATGCCCAACTCGAGCGCGGTGGTGGCGATCACCCCCCGCAGATGGCCACCGAACAGCTCGGCCTCGATCTGACGACGTTCGGCGGTCAGGTAGCCGCCCCGGTAGGGGCGCACCTGCTCGGCCAGTTGGGTCGGCAGGCGCCGGCGCACATCGGCCGCGATCAGCTCGGTGCCCTTGCGGCTGCGACAGAACGCGATGGTGCGATGGCCTCGCCTGATGAGCTCGGCGACCAGCGTCGCGGTGTCGCGGTTGGCTGATGGCGCCCGTGAAGTCTCGGGTGGCGGGGCCGGGACCGAGTCGTCGTTGACGACCCGCAGGTCGACGACCGGATCGGCATCCGCGACCGGGTTCCAGAGCACGAATCGCCGTTCGCCACGTGGTGAGCCGTCGTCGGTGATCTCGGCGACATCGAGCCCGCAGAGTTCGGACGCCAGTCGGCTGGGAGCGCCGATGGTGGCCGACGAGAAGATGAAAGTCGGGTCCGACCCGTAGTGCTGGCACAGGCGGCGCAGTCGTCGCAACAGATGGGCCACGTGGGTGCCGAACACGCCTCGCAGCACGTGCAGCTCGTCGATGACGACGTAGCGCAATCGCATCAAGAACGTGGCCCACCGGCCGTGGTGGGGCAGGATCCCGTGATGCAGCATCTCGGGGTTGGTGAGCAGGACGTTGGCGTTGGATCGAACCCAGGTGCGTTCGGCCGGTGAGCAGTCGCCGTCGTAGGTTGCGGCCACGAGCCGGGGGACGTCGAGCGCGGTGAGCGAGCGCAGCTGATCTTGGGCCAGGGCCTTGGTGGGAAAGATCAGCAGCGACGATGCCGGCCGAACCGGACTGCCGACTGCTTCGGCGATGGGCACCTGGTAGCAAAGCGACTTGCCCGAAGCCGTGCCGGTGGCGATGGCGACCGACTGGCCGGATCGGATGAGGTCGATGGCCGCGGCCTGATGCGTCCAGAACTGTTCGACCGGAAGTCGGCGGCGCAGGTCATCGGGAAGGGCGGTGGCGAGTTCGGCGAAGCGGGCCGACCGCGCTGGCAGATGCTCGAGGTGGACCAGTCGCGGGTCGCGCGCATAGCTGGCGATCAGGTCGTCGAGGTCAGTGGTGGCGGTCAGGGCCATGGCATCAGATCCCCTTCACAGGGTGTCGACGAGCGATCGGTCGCCGTCGGCCCAACCAGTGTAGGAGTTGCGTCGCCGTAACTACAGGGGTGAAAGTCAGGTGGCGTGACCGGTGCAGTATCCTGGGACAACCTGTTCGCACTCGTAGGAGTCCGCTGGCGTGTTGTTCGCCCTCGACGTCACCATGCAGCAGGGCTGGGCCATTTTGAGCGTCACTGGCGAGCTTGAGCTGGCGACGGCACCTCAGTTGCGCCAGCGCGTGGTGGGCCTGGTGGGCGAGGGTCACACCCGTCTCATCTTCGACCTGTCGGGGGTCGACTTCATCGACTCGATCGGTCTCGGCATGGTGGTGGCCGCCCTCAAGCGGGCTCGCGCCCGCGGCGGCGACGTGGTCGTGGCCGGTGCGGTGCCGCGGGTTCAGGCGTTGTTCGAGATCACCCGACTGGTCGAGATCATTCGGTTCTTCCCGAACGTCGAACAGGCTCTCGCGGCCGGGTTGGGGTCGAGTCTTGATGGGTGAGGTCCGGCTCGAGATCCCGGCACGGGCCGACTATCTCGGTCTGGCTCGCCAGGTCGTAGCCGCCGCCGCCGCCGTCGAGCCTCGGTTCCGCGACGAACGAATCGACGACCTGCGTGTGGCCGTGTCGGAGGCCACCACGAATGCCATCGAGGCCCACGCCGATCTCGACCGGGACGAACGCATCGTGATCCGTTGCAACCTGGGGGCCGACCGAATCGAGGTCGAGGTCGTCGATCGTGGAGGCGGGTTCGATCCGACCGACGTCGAGGAGATGCCCGATCCCGAGGATCCGGCCCGGCTCGAGCGCGAGCACGGTCTAGGGCTGCCGCTGTTGCAGGTGCTGACCGACGAGGCCGAGATCATCTCGGGCGAACGGGGCACCGCGGTGCGCCTGGTGGTCTACCGCTCGGCCCATCTGGCGCCCTGATCAGCTGGTCGGGCCCGCGGTTTCGGGCGCCCGGCCGTAGTCGTCGGAGTAGCGGACGATGTCGTCCTCGCCGAAGTAGTCACCCAACTGCACCTCGACGAAGACCAGTTCGTCGCTGCCGGGGTTGCTCACCCGATGGGCGGCACCCATCGGGATGTCGATCGCCTCGCCAGGGGTGAGATCGATCTCGGTGCCGTCGAGGGTGACTCGGGCCTGTCCGGCGACGATGACCCAGTGCTCGGACCGGTGCGCGTGGCTCTGGTAGCTCAGGCGCTGGCCGGGGTCGACGGTGAGGCGCTTGACCTTGCTGTCGGCGGCATCATCGAGCACGGTGAAGGTTCCCCATGGTCGGCGCTCGAACAGGGGGGACGTCATCAGGGGAGTATGGCCGATACATCCGCAGCGCATCGAAATCCCGGGTAGGCGTCGACGTAACCGGTCGACAACGTCAGTCGCTTTGGGACCTGACGAACGGGACAACCGTTTGACAGGAGTACATCGGTGCTCTCAACCTGTCGGCAATGGCCACCACCCTCGTCATCGTCGAGTCACCCGCCAAGGCGAAGACCATCCAGAAGTTCCTGGACGCGTCCGACGCCATCTCAGGCGATGTCGTGGTCGAGGCATCGGTGGGCCACATTCGTGACCTTCCGGCCCGTGCGGCCGATGTGCCCGAGGCCAACAAGCAGACCTGGGAGATCCTCGGGATCGAGGTCGACAACGACTTCAAACCGCTCTACGTCATCAGCGCCGACAAGCGCGATCGCATCCGTGACCTGAAGAAACTGATGAAGGGCGCCTCGGAGCTCTATCTCGCAACGGATGAGGATCGCGAGGGCGAGGCCATCTCGTGGCACCTGCTCGAGGTGCTCAATCCGCCCGACTCGATGCCGGTCAAGCGCATGGTGTTCCACGAGATCACGCCGCAGGCGATCACTGAGGCCATGGCCAACCCTCGTGACATCGATCGCCGGTTGGTCGACGCGCAAGAGGCCCGCCGTCTGCTCGACCGCATCTATGGCTACGGCCCTTTGGCCAGTGCCGCCCGCCAGAAGGTTGGGCAGGGCACGACGGTGGGCCGGGTCCAGAGTGTCGCCACCCGGCTGGTCGTCGAGCGTGAACGTCAGCGCATGGCCTTCGTCTCGGCCGGCTACTGGGACCTCGACGGTCGGTTTGCCTCGATCGGATCGGTCGCCGGTGACGAGGGCCGCACCTTCGCCGCCACCATGGTGGCGCTCGACGGTCGCAAGCTGGCCACCGGCAAGGACTTCGGCGAGGACGGCGTGCTGCACGGTGCGGCGATCGTGCTCGATCAGCTCCGAGCCACCGCTCTGGCCGCCGCCCTGAGTGCCGACCAGACGTCGTTCGAGGTGCGCCGGGTCGAGCGCAAGCCCTACCGGCGGCGCCCAGCGGCGCCGTTCATCACCTCGACCTTCCAGCAGGAGGCGGGTCGCAAGTTGCGGCTGTCGTCGTCGATGGCCATGCGGTCGGCTCAGAGCCTTTACGAGGCCGGCTTCATCACCTATATGCGTACCGACTCGACCACGCTGTCCGGTACCGCGCTGACCGCTGCCCGCCGCGAGATCGCCGAGCGCTACGGGTCGCAGTTCATGCCCGACGCCCCGCGCACCTATGCCAACAAGGTGAAGAACGCGCAGGAGGCCCACGAGGCCATCCGCCCGGCCGGGGATCGTTTCCGCTCACCCGAAGACGTCGCCCGCGAGGTCAACGCCAACGACGCCAAGGTCTACGAGCTCATCTGGAAGCGCACCATCGCCTCGCAGATGAACGACGCCACCGGCGAGACCGTCACCGTGCGGCTCGGTGCGACGAACCCCACGCCGGGCGGGGCCCTGACGCTCGCCGGTTCGGCCGCCGCGAGCGCCGAGCCGTTCAGCTGGAGCGATGCCGAGTTCGCCACCAGTGGCACGATCATCACGCACCAGGGATTTCGGCTCGCCTACGTCGTTGACCGTGACGAGGGTGACGACGCCGAGGAACAGGAACGGCAGCTGCCGCCGCTGGCCGAGGGCGACTCGCTGTCGGCGCGCGACATCGAGGCCCATGGCCACGAGACCCAGCCTCCGGCCCGCTTCACCGAGGCGTCGCTGGTCAAGCGGCTCGAAGAACTGGGCGTCGGCCGACCCTCGACGTATGCCTCGACCATCAAGGTGATTCAAGATCGCGAGTACGTCTGGAAGAAGGGCACCGCCTTGGTGCCGTCGTTCAAGGCGTTCGCCGTGGTCAACCTGCTCGAGCAGCATTTCCCCGACCTCATCGACTACGCCTTCACGGCGCGGATGGAAGACGATCTCGATCAGATCGCCGGCGGCACCGAAGAGCTGGTGCCGTGGTTGTCCGACTTCTACTTCGGCCCCGCCGACGCCAACGGGCAACGAGCCGGTGGACTGAAGCAGAAGGTGGCGACCCGGCTCGACGACATCGACGCTGCGCTGGTCAACGCCATCCCGATCGGGCTCGATCCCGACGGGGTGCTCATCGTGGCCAAGCCGGGGCGTGACAACAGCCCGTACCTGATCCGGGGCGACGACACCGCCAGCATCCCCACCGCGCTGGCGCCCGACGAGCTGACCGTCGAGAAGGCGCTCGAGCTGCTGGCCGCCCCGAAGGGTGGCCGCGAGCTGGGCGCCGACCCGGCCACCGGGTTGCCGATCTACGCCAAGTCGGGCCGGTTCGGTCCCTACGTGCAGCTGGGCGACTACGACGACGACGACGCCGCCGTCAAGCCCAAGATGGCGTCACTGTTCAAGACGATGACGCCCGAGCGGATCACGCTCGACGATGCCCTCGAACTGCTGAGCCTGCCGCGGACGGTGGGTCTCGATCCGGCCGACGGGGCCGAGATCACCGCCCAGAACGGCAAGTTCGGGCCCTACCTGCAGAAGATCCTGGCCGACGGCAAGAAGGACAGCCGCAGCCTGACCAACGAAGAGCAGCTCTTCACGGTCCGACTCGACGAAGCGGTGGCGGTCTTCGCCCAGCCCAAGCTTCGAGGCGGTCGGGTAGCCAAGCCGCCGCTCCGCGAGCTGGGCATCGATGCCGTCAGTGGCAAGCCCATGGTGCTCAAGGACGGTCGCTTCGGTCCGTACGTCACTGACGGCGAGACCAACGCGTCGTTGCGCAAGGCCGACGACGTCGACACCATCACCGATGAGCGGGCGTCCGAACTGCTGCAGGACCGTCGCGATCGCGGCCCCGCTCCGAAGAAGGTGGCCAAGCGGGCCGCCAAGAAGCCGGCCAAGAAAGCGGCGGCCAAGAAGAAGCCGGCCAAGAAGGCCGCGGCCAAGAAGGTCATCCGGGCGGTCACGCCGTCGGTGGTGGCCGACGCGGCCAGCTCCGACGAGCCGTTCTGAGCCTGCGGATCCCGTTCGTGCGTCGGTCTGATCCCGTGGCGGCATCACCGGGCCAGGCGCCCGGGCCGTTCTAACGTTCCCCGTCGTGGCCGTACTGCGCCCAGACCAACCGTGGGACGAGGAGCCGTCTTCCGCCGCGCCGCCGGCTTGGCGCGGGCCGTCGGCGGTCGAGTCCAGCGGGCTGGGGCCCGAGGACGTCGCCGCCATGGTCGACCAACTGGGCGAGGCGATCCACGAGATCGCGCCCGAGTTCGACCACGAGGTCGTCGGCGCGGGTGGTCGACCACTGGCGCCAGACGAGCAGACCGGTGAGATGTATCCCGATGCGGTGCTCGACCGTCCCGGATGGCATGTGCGCCTGTTCGGGTCACACGAGTTCTTTCGGCTCTGGGTCGTGCAGGTCATCTCGGCCACCGGCGACTGGCTGGGGTTCTCGGCGATCATCCTGCTGGCGGCCGGCATCGGCGGCACCACGAGTGCCGGCGCCGGTGCTGGGGCCATCAGCCTGGTGATGGCGGCGCGCATCGTGCCCGGCTTCTTCTTCGGGCCACTGGCCGGCGTGCTGGTCGACCGGTGGGATCGCAAGCGGGTCATGATCATCTGCGACCTGGGCCGGGCCGCCGTCGTGGTGTGCCTGCCCTGGGTGCACAGCCTGGGCGGGCTGGTGCTGGCGTCGCTGGTGCTCGAGGTGCTCACCCTGCTGTGGTCGCCGGCCAAGGAAGCCAGCGTTCCCAATCTGGTTCCGGCCGACCATCTCACGACCGCCAACTCGTTGTCGCTGGCCGCCGCCTACGGCACCTTTCCGTTCGCGTCGTTGCTCTTCGCGCTGCTGGCCGGTGTGTCGGCCTGGCTCGGTTCGATCGGGGCGCTCCACTTCCTGTCGCTCAACCAGATGGCGTTGGCGTTCTACGTCGACGGCGCCACCTTCGTGTTGGCGGCCCTGCTGGTTCGCACCCTGCCGCTCACCCGGCGCCGGTCCGGTGCTGCGACCCCGTCGGCCGCGGCCGAGCGCCACCCCGAGGCCTCGGTTCGGCGCCGGGTCGGGCAGACCCTCGACGAGCTCAAGGCGGGCTGGCACTACATCTTCATCAACCACACCGTGCGGGCCGTGAACCTGGGGCTGGCCACCGGGCTGGTCGGCGGCGGCATGCTGATCCCACTGGGCGCGGTGTTCTCGACCGAGGTGCTGGGCGCGGGACCGGCCGGCTATGGGCTGTTCACGACCGCCCTCGGCTTCGGCGTCGCCATCGGCGCGGTGGGCGTCTCGGTGTTGCAGAAGCGGCTGCCCAAGGCTCGGGTGTTCACCGGCGGGTTGCTGTTGGCCGGGGCGTTTCTGTTCGCGGCGGCCAGCAGCTCGAGTCTGGGATCCGCCACGCTGTTCGTCGGTCTGATGGGCGTCACCATCGGCCCGGTGTACGTGATGGGTTTCGTGATGCTGCAGCAGGAGGTCGACGACGACCTGCGGGGTCGGGTGTTCAGCTCGCTCAACACGCTCGTGCGGTTGTGTGTGCTGGTGTCGATGGTGGCCGGACCGCTGCTGTCGGCCGTGTTGGGCGGCCTGTCCGGACGGATGCTGGGCGGATCGATCGACGTAGCCAGCTTCACCATCGCCGTGCCCGGCGTACGACTGACGCTCTGGCTCGCGGCCCTGATCATCATGGGTGCCGGCGTGCTGGCTTTGTCGTCGCTGCGTTCGGGCCAGCGGTCCCAGGCGGCGGTCGCCGCGCAGCACCCGTCACGCCGGCCGGGCCCCGGGTGACCGGTCGGTTCATCGCCTTCGAGGGCGGCGAAGCCTGCGGCAAGTCGACCCAGTCGGGTCGGCTGGCCGACGGCCTCGACGCGGTGATCACTCGCGAACCCGGCGGTACCGCGATCGGTGCGCGCCTGCGGGCGTTGCTGCTCGACCCCGACACAGCTGGGCTCGACCGGCGCGCCGAAGCGCTGCTGATGGCGGCCGACCGGGCCCAGCATCTGGCCGAGGTGGTGCGTCCGGCCCTCGAATCGGGTCGGCACGTCGTGAGCGATCGTTCGGCCTACAGCTCGTTGGCCTACCAGGGCGCGGGACGAGGCCTGGCGATCGACGAGGTGCGCCGCATCTCCGATTGGGCATCGGTGGGGGTGTGGCCCGATCTGGTCGTGCTGCTCGAGGTGGCGCCGGCGGTGGCGGCCGAGCGACTGGGGTCCGGCCTCGACCGGATCGAGCAGCTGGGCGATGCGTTCCACCGGCGGGTGGCCGACGGGTTTCGGGTGCTGGCCGCCGCCGAGCCCGATCGTTGGGTCGTGATCGACGGGGTCCAGACCATCGAGCAGGTCGAGATGGCCGTACGCGCCGCGGTGCGCGACCGGCTACAACTCCAGGTGTGACGACCACCATCGGGCCCGACGGCGAGGCCGAGCCCCGCATCGGGGGTGCGCCCGACCCGTGGTCGGCCATCGTGGGTCAGGATCGTGCGGTGGCCGAGCTGCAGGCCGCCGTCCGGGCCCCCGTGCACGCCTATCTGCTCATCGGCCCGCGCGGCAGCGGCAAGCGGGCGTTGGCTGCCGCCTTTGCCGCAGCATTGCTGAGCGCCGATTCGGTCGGCGCCGAAGTCGAGCGGCACCAACGACTCGCCATGGCCGAACAGCACCCCGACCTGATGGTGTTCGAGCGGGTCGGCGCGGGCATCAGCAAGGATCAGATCGAAGCAGTCATCGAGCGGGCCAGTCGGGCCCCGATCGAGGGTGGGCGCAAGGTGCTGGTGCTCGACGAGTTCCACCTGATCCAGGCCGAGAATCCCGGCAAGCTGCTGAAGGTGATCGAGGAGCCGCCGCCCGGCACGTTCTTCGTGGTGCTGGCCGAATACGTCCCGTCCGAGTTGGTCACCATCGCGTCGCGCTGCGTGCGAATCGATCTGGGTCCGGTGCCCGAATCGGTCATGGTCGAGCGGCTGGTGGCCGAAGGGGTCGACGGGGCCATCGCCGCCGAGGCGGCCTCGGCGGCGGTCGGCGATCTGGGTCGGGCGCGACTGTTGGCGACCGACCCGCGTCTGGCGCTGCGCCGGGCCGCCTGGGCGGCGGTACCCGGCCAGCTCGACGGCACCGGGGCGACGGCGACCCGCCTGGTCGACGAGTTGTTTGCCATGATCGACGACGCCGCCGCGCCGTTGCGTGAGCGTCAGGCGGTCGAGGTCACCGATCTCGAGGAGCGGGTCGCACAGCTGGGCGAGCGGGGCTCGGGTCGCAAGGCGCTCGACGATCTGCACAAGCGCGAGACCCGGCGGCTGCGGATCGACGAGTTGCGGTTCGGCTTGCTGGTGCTGTCCCGGCACTATCGGGACGAGCTGGTGGTGAGCAGTCGACCGGGGCCGCTGGTGGCGGCGCTGGCGGCGGCGCAGGCGACATCGGAAGGCCTGGTCCGCAACCCGAACGAGCTGCTGCAGTTCCAGGCCCTGTTCCTGCGGCTCGGCGCGTCGTGCTAGCCCCCTGACGATCCGGCCCGCGAGTCACCCCGGCGTAGATCCAGGTCGGATTCCGACCTGGATCTACGCCAAAGCGCGGATCAGCCGGCCAGCTCGCGCTCGAGCGGGACGCGGAACTTGGGCCTGAACCGAACCGCCCCCAGCCACGCTTCGGTGGCCGCCGCTTCGTCGGCGATGGCGAGCGTCGCTTCGTCGCCCACGTCCTCGAGTAGTCGGGTCACGACCTGCCCGTCGGGTCGTTGCGCCCAACCCCCGACGATGCGGCCGTCGGCCCAGGCGGTCGGCCCGATGTTGCCCGACCGGTCGAACAGCGCGTCTCGATGGGCACCGAGGTACCAGTCCCGCCGGGTCCAGCCCATCGCGGTCGGGTCGAGAGCGGGCAGCAGCGCGACCCACGGCGCCGGGTCGGCTGGCTCATCGAGGTCGGTGGGCAGCAACCAGCCGGTCCCGCTGTCGAGCTCGACCTCGACGGCCCGAATCGTCGCCAGTGCCCGTCGTGACTGCGTCGCCGTCCAACCCGTCCACCACCGCAGGTCGGCTTCGTGGGCCGGCCCGAAGGTGGCCAACCAGCGTCGGGCCAGTTCGGTCTCGGCGTCGATGGGCGAAATCGAGTCCAACGGTTCAGTCACCCACTGGTCGATCGGCGCCCACCGGTACTGCGTGGCGGTCCACTGGCCTCGTGGTCGCCCCCGCACGATTCGCCCCTGCGCGGCCAGGTGGGTGAGCACCTGGTTGTTGAGGGCGACGTCGCCGCCATAGGTCTTGCCGGCCGACATGGTGACCTTGGTGCGCAGGGCGGGCACCGCGGCCGACAGTTCGGTGGCGAGGGCGTCGCCTCGCTCGTCGAGCAGGGCGAGGACATCCCGCTCGACGTCGGCCAGCCACCGGGTGCCGTCGGTGGCGACGCCGTTGGCCTCGATCAACTTTGCCAACCGGCGCTCGTTCGCCGCCGCGATCTTGGCCGTGCAAGCCTGGTGCACGACCCCCGCCAGGTCGACGGGCAGCACGAAGACCGTTCGGCGCATGCCCAGCATCCGCACCGCCGTGCGCTCGTCGTACAGCGCCGATTCGAGGTGCGCCGCCTCGAACCCCGCGATGCGAGCCCGTACCGCCAGGTAGACCGAGAGCGGGTCGGTCGCGTGCAGGCCGCACAGCTCGCCCGCCAGGGTCACCACGTCGTCTCCTCGCCGGCCGTTGGCCAGATGGTGACCGACACCGAGCCGGGCCCGGCGCTGCTCGTTCGTCACCCGATGCACCCCGTCATCCTCGCACCCGATGCCTGCTCAAGAGGCCTGCCGGCGTAGATCCAGGTCGGAAACCGACCTGGATATACGCAACCTCGAGAATGGGTCGAGCGTGGGGCCGGCGGGACGACCCGC
>JAYUBX010000642.1:0-4212 GCA_043740665.1 Candidatus Neomicrothrix sp. | reverse complement strand
ACCTTCGTGTTGATCGACGGCGACACCTATTCGATCCCCGGTGACTATGCCCGGGTCGAGGCCGACGGCACCCTCACCCTGCTCGGTCGCGGATCGGTGTGCATCAACACCGGCGGCGAGAAGGTCTACCCCGAAGAGGTCGAGGAGATCCTCAAGGAGCACCCGACGGTGCTCGACGCCGTGGCCGTCGGCATCCCCGACGACAAGTTCGGCGAGGTCATCACCGCCGTCGTGCAGAGTCAGCCGGGTGGCGAGGTCGACGAGGCCGAGCTGATCGCCTGGGTCAAGAGTCGCCTGGCCTCGTTCAAGGCCCCCAAGCACGTGTTGCCCATCGCCACCATTGGCCGTGGCCCCAACGGCAAAGTCGACTACAAGCGACTGAAGGGCTTTGCCGCCGACCAGCTCGGCGTCACCCTCGACTCCTAAACCGTTTCGGCGCCAGTTTGTTTCGCTCAGCGAAACAAACCGGGGGTCAAAACGCGGGAGGGACGGCCCTAGCCGGTGAAGGTGGGCTTGGCCGCAACGGGCTTGGCCGCCGGTGCCGGCGTCGTCGTGCTCGTGGGCGCCGGGCAATCAGCGGTCGGCGTGAAGCTCAGCGTCACCGAACCAGCCTCGCTGCCCGCGGCGTAGGTCGCCGCCGCCGCCGTCGACCGCACCACCACCTCCGCCGCCGCCGCCGCCACCGGCGATGGTCGAGCCAATCGCGAACTGGCCGCCGTCGCCCCCGTCGGTGCCGGCGTGAGCCGACCCGTTGAGGTTGGTGCTGGCACCGGCGCCGCCGGCGATACCACCGAGACCAGACGGAGACTGGGGCGATGCTCCGGCGCCCCCGTTGGTGCCGGTGTGATCGGACGAACCACCGCCACCACCCGCCAGTGGGCCGTCACCGTTGCCTCCGCCACCGCCGCCGGCACCACCGTCGGCGATCACAACCGTCGTCACGGCGTGGACCACGCCCGAGGCACCGCCACCGCCGCCACCGCCGAGCGCCGAGGCGCCCCGTTGGAGTTGCCGTCGCCGCCAGCCCCGCCGGCACCAAGATCGCTGACCCCACCGGCACCGCCGGCCTCGGCGACACCGTCACCGTCTTCGCCCTGACCGCCCGGGCCCCCGACCACGACCGTCAGGGTCTCGCCCGGCGTCACCGCGATGGTCGCCCTCGTCACCGCGCCGGTTCCGCCGGGTCCGCCATCGGAGCCGGTACTCGTGCCGCCACTGCCACCGGCACCACCATCAGCGACCACCGCAACCGTCGTGACACAGGCTGGCACCACGAACGGCGAACTGCCGACCGTCAGAAACGACTGCGAGGTAGGCGCGGCACCAGCCGGCCCCACCGCGACCATGACCAACACGCGGAGGAAGGCCGTCACAGCCATCCCTGACTCGTTCCGTCGAACGGTGGTGTGCTGACTCATGATGTCTCCCAGATCGACCGCAATCTGGCGGTCAGGCAACCTGCGATGAAGCACCGCAACCTAGTTCGTCACCCTCGCCCCCTTCAGGCAAACCCCGTTTCGGCGCCGATGTGTTTCGCTCAGCGAAACAATCAGGGGGTCAAAACGCGGGGCGGGCGAAGCTCAGTTCGTGGCCGCTGGGATCACGGATGTGGAAGAAGCGCTCGCCCCACGGAGCATCGGCCGGCGAGGTCAGCGGGGCGAATCCCGCCGCGACAGCGAGATCGTGCGCGGCGTCGACGTTGGCGACCCACAGGATGACGCGGCCCCACACCGGCACGGTCGGCGCCCACGCCGCATCGAACTGCAGATTGAGAAATCCGGTGCCGATCCGGTAGCTCGTGAAGGCCGCAGCGGCCCCGCCATAGAGCCGTTCGAAGCCGATGGCGTCATAAAATGTGGTTGCGGCCATCATGTCGGCGGTAGCCAGGGTGACGGCACTGATCGACTCGATCGGCGACGGACCGCTCATCGGTTCGACCGGATCACCACGTCAGGTCGAGGGCCTGGCGCATCGCCGATTCGAACGACGCGTCGTCGAGTTGGCGTCGAGTGGCCAGGATCATCTCGGCGTCGGCGCCGACCGGCACCCGCAGTGCCGTGGTCGGGTCGTCGATGGCGTCGAGCTCGCCGGCCTGGGCCAGGGCGGCATCGACCGACCCATCGTCGGTCACGTCGAGAGCCAGCCGCTGCGCGACGTCGAGGTCGTCGAGCAGGGACACGTCGCGAGCCGTGGCCACCACGTGGTGACCCCGCCGCGACAATTCAATTGCCGTGGCTGCACCGATGGCCCGCCCGGAGCCGGTGATGAGTACGCGCATAGTCATAAGCCTAGACAGTGACGACGCGCTGGCGTCCGTCGATTCGGGACCGATCACCGACCGTCGCTAACCTGCTCGACGTTCTCCCCCAGCTCATCCAACGCATCGAAGCGAGGCTCCCTCATGGCAGACATCGGTTACGACGGCCAGGTCGCGATCATCACCGGCTCCGGCGGCGGCCTGGGCCGAGAGCACGCCCTCGAGCTCGCCCGTCGCGGCGCACGCGTCGTCATCAACGACCTCGGCGGCTCGGTCAGCGGCGAAGGCCACGAGGAAGGCCCGGCCCACAAGACCGCCCAGGAGATCAACGATCTCGGTGGCGAGGCCGTGGCCGATACCAACAGCGTGGCCACGCCCGAGGGCGGCCAGGCCATCGTGCAGACCGCCGTCGATGCCTTTGGCACGGTCGACATCGTCATCAACAACGCCGGCATCCTGCGCGACAAGACGTTCCACAACATGACACCCGAATTGCTGAACCCGGTGATCGACGTGCACCTGCGTGGTGCCTTCTTTGTCACCCAGCCGGCCTACGTGATCATGCGCGAGAAGGGCTACGGCCGAATCGTCAACACGTCGTCGAACTCAGGCATCCTGGGCAACTTCGGCCAGTCGAACTACGGCGCCGCCAAGATGGGCCTGGTCGGGTTCACCCGGGTGCTGGCCAACGAAGGCCGCAAGCACAACATCAAGGTCAACGCCATCGCCCCGGTCGCCAAGACCCGCATGACCGAGGAACTGCTGGGCGCGTTCGGCGATGCCCTCGACCCCAAGCTGGTGACGCCCGTCGTGGCCTGGTTGGCCTCGGCTGATGTCGACGTGACCGGTGAGATCTATTCAGTGGCCGGCGGCACGGTCAGCCGGTTCTTCATCGGCCTGACCCCCGGGTACTACAACGCCAACCTCACCGTCGAGGACGTGCGCGATAACTGGGCCGAGATTCGCAACGAGGACGGCTACATCGTCCCCGAGGGCCCCAACGACGAGCTCAAGAAGCTGGTCGATACCCTGAGCGGCAACACCGAGAACTGAAACGGGCGGCGTGGGGTGGCCCCTCGGCCGGCCGCGGCGCCCCTACTCTGCGACGGTGATCTTTCCCCCTCCGCACGCTCGACTGCCGGGCGCCCGATCGCGCCGCGCGCGACCCGCCGTCGTGCTCGCCGCCACCGTCGCCGCCCTCTGCTGGCTCGGCGCGTGCGGCGCCGGCAAGGAACACGCCGACCCGGGCGCGAAGCCTGTGGCCGAGACGACGATTCCGGTTCCGACCACACCGACCACACCTCCGGGGCCGCCCATGACGTCGTGCAAGACGGTGGTGCACGTCGGGGACTCGACGTCGATCGGCCTGTTCTCACCCGCCTACCTGCCCAAGCCGGCCGAACGCATCGACGCGCAGTACGCCCGGGTCGGCGTCGTCAAGACCGAGAACCAGGTGTCGGGTGCCCGTTCGATCGTCGAGCACCTCAAGGGCCAGCTCAACGCCGAGGACGTGGCCAAGAACGTCAAGGCGGCGGGTTATAGCGGCTGCTGGGTCTTCGCCCTCGGCACCACCGACGCCGCCGATATCGCTCACGGCAGCACCCACAGCGAGCAGGACCGCATCGACCGGATGATGGCCGTCGTCGGTGACGATCCGGTGCTGTGGGTCAACGTCAAGACCATCAAGACCACGGGCGACTGGGCCAATGCGAACATGGTCAAGTTCGACCAGGTGCTCGACTCGAACCAGTCGAGGTACCCCAATATGCACATCTACGACTGGTCTGCGGTCGCGCAGGATGGCTGGTTCACCTCCGACGACATCCACTACACGTCGACCGGATCGGCCCAGCGGGCCAAGCTGATCGCCGACGCCCTCGCCGTCCAGATCCCCGCCGGCGGCAATTGATCACTCCGGCGTAGATCCAGGTCGGTTACCGACCTGGATCTACGCC
>JAYUBX010000641.1:0-3564 GCA_043740665.1 Candidatus Neomicrothrix sp. | reverse complement strand
TGCTCACCGAGAACACCGCGCATAAAGGAGGCGCCGTCTACGCCGACTCGACCACGGCCAGCTTCCAGCGCAGCGAGATCGTCGACAACATCGTCGTCTCCCAGCCCGGTAACGGCAGCGAAGCCGGTGGGCTCGACCTGCGGGGCACAATCGTGACGATCTCCGACAGCACCATCGCCGGCAACCAGTCGGTGGCGGGCAACTCGGGCGGCATCGACTTGCTCGGCAGCCCGGCGACCATCACCAATTCGACGATCAGCGGCAACGAGGCCGGCAATCGGGGCGGCGGCCTGTCGGTCAGCGGGCCGGACTCGGTCATCTTGGTCCGCCACACGACCTTCGCCGAGAACATCGCGGACGGTGACTCGACCGCGGGCGGTGCCTTCGTCATGCGGGGCGGCAGCGTGACGTTGCAGAACACGTTGTTCTGGAAGAACTCGACGCCGCAGCCGGTGGACCGCACCTGCGGTCGTGACAGCCAGTTCCCCGGCATCTTGACCTCGGCCGGTGGCAACCTGGCCGACGACACGACCTGCGACGCGTTAACTCTGGTCACCGATCACAACGGCGATGCCGGCACGACGCTGAGCCCGCTGGCGGCCAACGGCGGGGCAACGCGCACCCGGGCGTTGGTGGCCGGCAGTTCGGCCGTCGACGCGGCCCCCTGCACCGGAGCGGTCACGACCGACCAGCGGGCCTTCGGGCGTCCGGCTGGCCTGGCCTGCGATGTGGGGGCCTACGAGCTGGCCGCGTTGCCCGTGCCGACGACCACCACGACCACGGCGGCACCGACGACCACGACGACGGCCCCGACCACGACGACCACCGCGGCGCCGACCACCACCACGACCATCCTGGCGGCGACGGCGACATCGACGACCGACCCCGGCGGGGTCGAGGGCACGGCGGTTGACCCGGACACGTTGCCGGTGGCCGGTGCCAACTCGATGTCGCTCGTGCTGCTCGCCGCCGGGTTCTTGGCTCTGGGCACGGCTTTGCTGGCGGCCTCGCGACGACGTGAGCCGGTCGAGCGCTGATCCGTTTCGTCGGTGATCGGCCACAGATGAGTAGTGCCTACTCACGGCGGCGCACCGCCGTTTTCCTACCTTGACCACGGGCCGTTGGGGCCCCACGAAAGGACTCTCATGTTCACCCTTTTCTCCGGTGCCCGGGCCAAGATCGGTGCGGTCGCCTCGGTGGCGGCCCTCGCCGGCGGTCTGCTGCTCACCGCCATGCCGGCGGCGCACGCCACCAACGAGTTCCCCCCGAACCCGACGGCGACGGCCAGCGCGAGCTGCTCGGTCACTCCGCACTTCGATGTGCACCTGGCCAACACGGGCGGTCTGTCCGACGCCAGTTTCACGATCACCATCACCGGTGAGGGTCCTCCGCAAACGGTCTTCCTCCATACGCAGGTGGTCGTCCCCAACGGCACGTTCGACGTGTCGTACCTCGAGGCGAGCGGCGAGCACTTCGATCTCTCGATCAGCTCGTCACTCATGACCACGGTGACCGCCAGCTCGGACTTCAACTGTGAGCAGCCCGACCCGACCATCACCCAGGACTGTTCGGTCGACGGCCCCGAGGTCGTCTTCCACCTGGCCAACAACGGGCCCATCCCGGTGCCGTTCGTCATCGGGCTCAACGGCGACACGTTCAAGCAGGATGACGTCACCCAGGCCGACGGAACGGTCGATGTGGTGTACCCGGTCGACGAGGGAGTGGCGTTCACCGCCCAGGTGCTCGACGGCCGCGACGACACCGTGCTGGCCAGCCTCGATGGCACCTCCGACTGCACGCCGGCCCCGACGACGACCACCACCGTGGCTCCGACCACGACGGCACCGGCCGCCGAAGCCGTCGCCGTGACCGCGGCTCCGCACTTCACCGGCTGATCGGTCGGATCACACCTACCTGATCGACCTTTCGCGTCACGACGGGCAGTCGGCCACCTCGCCGGTGGTTGGCTGCCCGTCGTCGCAGCGACTATGGCTCCGAGGGTGTCGTCGACGGCCGGTCCCTCGCCCCTGACCTCGCCAACCGAGCGAACCCGTTCGCTCGATTCTCGCTTCCGGTGGCCCGGATCTAACATGGCGTCAGATTTGATGACGCCGGCTGGTCGGCGCCAGAGGGGAAGCCTGTGGACCTGCGGTATTCGGAGTCGGACGAAGCGTTCCGCAAGGAACTGCGTGAGTGGCTGGCCGACGTGCTGCCCAAGCTGCCGGCCGAGCCGTCGATCGACGACTGGGCCGGACGTCGGTCGTACGACACGGGCTGGCAACAGCAGCTGTTCGAGGCCGGATATGCCGGCATCAGCTGGCCGACCGAGTACGGCGGCCGTGGGGCCACGCTGGTCGAGCAGCTGATCTACCTCGAGGAGACCACACGAGCCGGCGCGCCGTACGTGGGCGTCAACTTCGTCGGCACCCTGCACGCCGGGCCGACGATCATGACCGAGGCGACGCCCGAGCAGAAGGCCGAGCACCTGCCCCGCATCCTTCGGGGCGACGAGGTCTGGTGCCAGGGTTTCAGCGAGCCCAACGCCGGCAGCGACCTGGCCTCGCTGACCTGTCGGGGTGTCCGCGACGGTGACGAGTACGTCATCAGCGGCCAGAAGACGTGGACGAGCTTCGCTCAGATCGCCGACTGGTGCGAGATGCTGATCCGCACCGATCCCGAGGCGCCCAAGCACAAGGGCATCACGTGGATGATGTTCCCGATGGACACACCCGGCATCGAGATCCGCCCGATCCACACCAGCGCCGGAACCACCGAGTTCAGCGAAGTGTTCTTCGACGAGGCCCGCGTGCCGATCGTCAACCGGGTCGGTCTCGAGAACGATGGCTGGCGCGTCGCCATGGTCACCTTCGGTTTCGAGCGCGGCACCGGCTTCGTGTCCGATCTGGTCGAGACCGACCGGCTGATCTCCGACCTCGTTCGCCTGGCTCGCCAGGTCACCCGGCGCAGTGAGACAGCATGGGACGACGTCGCCCTGCGCCGCGAGATCGGACATCTGCAGGCTGAGATGGATGCCCTCTGGGCCATGACCAAGCGCAACCTCTCGCAGGCGGCGCGCACCGGGGTGCCCGGCCCGGCCGGCTCGGTGATGAAGGTCGTCTACTCCGAGCTCTACCAACGGATCACCGACCTGGCCATGCAGGTGCTGCAGCGCGGCAGCCTCTCGCTCGACGACCTGGGCGACTGGCCGTCGGGCAGCTTCGTGCACGAGCGGGTGCGCAGCACGTCGTTCTCGATCGCCGCCGGCACCAGCCAGATCCAACGCAACATCATCGCCGAGCGCATCCTCGGCCTCCCGCGCGAGTAGCCGCACCCCGATCGCCGACCCGGCACGAGACCGGGCGCTACTGACGCTGCGGCGCTCGGTGCCCACCACTTGATTGGCAGGAGAAGAGATGGATTTCGAACTGAGTGATGAGCAGGTGGCCCTGGTCGACGGCGTTCGGTCGTTCTGCGACGGACGCTTCCCGATGGCTACGGTGCGGGCTCTCGCCGACGACGGTGGGGTGCGGCGCGACCTGTGGCGCGAGCTGGGCGATCTGGGGT
>JAYUBX010000640.1:0-3684 GCA_043740665.1 Candidatus Neomicrothrix sp. | reverse complement strand
CCCCCCCCGCAAGTCTCGTCTGCACCGGACCGGTGTCGAACCTCACTGGAACCAGCTTCAGCTACTCGTGCAGCACGGTTGGTCCGCTGGCGGCGGGAGCATCGGCGACCGCGACGTTCATCTTCCAGCCGAGCCAGACGGCGAGCAGCCTGACCATGACCGCGGCCGCAACCAAGGTTGGCGCCACCGTGATCGACTCGAACCCGCTGAACAACAAGCAGGTGGTGCCGGTTTCCATCACGCCCCCGACCCACAGCGGGTAGGCGCCCTCCCGGACCGCGTCGGATTTGCTTCTGGGGGCACGTCAAGGTGATTGAATCGGGGCGGTCCGAGGGGCCGTCCCGACTCGCGCCATGGATGGGCAGCCTTCGGCACCTGGGCCCCAAGCCGAGCCGAAGCTTCGCAGCCTGGGAGCACCGACCGCTCACCAGTAGTATTCGCCTGTGTTCACCACGCTTGACGAGCTCGCCGCCATCGCGGGTACGTGTACCCAGTGTCGCCTGGCTGAGAGCCGTACGAACGTGGTGTTCGGCATGGGTGATGCCCACGCCGACCTGTTGTTCGTCGGCGAGGGACCGGGGGCCGAGGAGGATCGTCAGGGATTGCCCTTCGTGGGGCGGTCGGGTCAGTTGCTCGATCGGTTGATGGCCGACGAGCTCGGTGTCACCCGTGCGCAGGTCTACGTCGTCAACGTCGTCAAGTGCCGACCCCCCAACAACCGCGATCCGCGGCCTGACGAGATAGCCGCCTGCCGTCCGTACCTGGCCCGCCAGATCGAGCTGATCAAGCCCCGGGTTGTGGTCACCCTCGGTCGGTTCGCGAGCCAGCTGCTGCTCGACTCGAACGTGCCGATCACCAAGCTTCGGGGCCAGGCCTATCCCTACCCCTACCTGGGCGGCGAGGCCGTCCTGATTCCCACCGTCCACCCGGCCTACGCGCTTCGCGGCGGCACCGAGCCGCTGGCCCTGTTGCGATCCGACTTCGTGCGGGCCCACCAGGCGCTCGCGAAGGGAGCCGCCGCATGATCCGGGCCCGTACCCGATCGGTCGATGCGACCCGTGCCCTGGCGGCGGCGCTGGCCGAGTTGGCGCGGCCAGGAGACCTGCTGCTGTTGGCTGGCGAGCTCGGCGCGGGCAAGACGGCCTTTGCTCAGGGGTTCGGCCTTGCCCTCGGGGTGACCGAACCGATCACCAGCCCGACCTTCACCCTGGCCAGCCAGTACTTAGGGCGCCTCGAACTGAATCACCTCGACGTCTATCGGCTCGAACAACTCAACGAGGTGCTCGACATCGGCCTACCCGAGATGCTCGACGAGGGCGGCGTGACGCTGGTCGAGTGGGGCGATTCGATCATCCCGGCCCTACCGGCCGACTATCTGCTCATCCGGTTCTCATACGGCACGGGTGACGACGATCGATTGTTGGTCCTCGAGCCGGTGGGCGGGGGCTGGTCGGCTCGTCGCCGAGTCCTCGCGTCGGCGCTCAGCGAGTGGCTCGACGCCGAACTCGACGCCGGCCCTGACCGAGCCGCCGACCCCGAGGTCGATTCCTGATGTTGATCCTCGGTATCGACACCGCGACCGTCCAGGTCAGTTGCGCGGTCGGTGGACACGAAGGCGTGCTGGCATCGACGTTGTCGTCACGCGGCAAACGTCACGCCGAGTCGCTCACGCCGGCGATTCAGTTCGCCTGCCGCCAGGCCCGGATCGAACTGTCGGAGATCAGTGTGGTGGCGGTCGATCTCGGGCCGGGGTTGTTCACTGGGCTGCGGGTGGGTGTGGCCACGGCCAAGGCCATGGCCTATGCCTTGCGAGTGCCGATGATCGGCGTATCAAGCCTTGACCTGCTGGCGTTCCCGGTGCGGTTCACGTCTCGCTTGGTCGTCGCCGTCATCGACGCCCGGCGCGGCGAGTTGTTCTACGCGTTCTATCGCCAGGTGCCCGGCGGCGTGCAGCGGCTGAGCGATCACCAGGTCGGTACCGCGGAAGATCTGGCTAGTGAGCTGCTGGCATCGGGCGAGGAATGCCTGTTGGTCGGCGACGGAGCCGTCCGCTACCGCGAGGTGTTTGACGGCCTCAACAAGGTCGACGTGGTGGGGGCCGAACTGGCCCATCCGTCGGCTTCGTCGCTGGTGATGCTGGCCCACGCCCAGGCGTTGCGGGAGCAGTTCGTGAAGCCGTGGGATCTCACGCCCATGTACCTGCGCAAGCCGGACGCCGAGATCAACTGGACCATGCGAGAGGGCGCGTGATGGCCGCCGTGGCCGAACGAGGCCCCGATGATGGCCCGGATCAGACGCGGAGTGAGGGGCCGTCGGCGGGGCCAGAGTCGCCGCTGGACGGGTTGGCCGACGTGCAGCTCGTGGTGATGCGCCGGCGCCACCTGCGCAGCGTGTTGCGCATCGAAGGACAAGACGGTCAACGAGGCTGGTCACTCGGTCTGTTCATGGGCGAGCTGGCCAACCCGACCGGGCGGCAGTACCTGGTCGCCAAGGTCGGTGGGTTGGTCGTCGGGTTCGCCGGCATGCTCTTCATCGGCGCCGACGGCCACGTCACCACGATTGCGGTCGACCAGGCCTGGCGGCGTCACCAGATCGGAACCCGACTGTTGCTGGCCCTCAGCCGCGACGCCATCGATCGCGGCGCCACCGCGATCACCCTCGAGGTTCGGGCCGGCAATGACGGGGCCCAGGCCATGTACCGCCGGTTCGGTTTTGCTCCGGCCGGCATCCGGCGCGACTACTACAAGGAGACGGGTGAAGACGCTTTGGTGATGTGGGCCCATGATGTCGACGGTGCTGACTACGGGGCGCGCCTCGATCGCATCGAAGCCGGCCTTCCGGGGCACCGATGAGGGGCACTCGCGTGCTCGGTATCGAGACGTCGTGCGATGAGACAGCGGCCGCCGTCGTGGTCGATGCCCGGCAGGTGCTCTCGTCGGTCGTGAGCAGTCAGGTCGAGTTGCACGCCCGCTTCGGCGGCGTCGTGCCGGAGATCGCCAGCCGCGCCCATGTCGAGTTGCTCACCCCGGTGATCGCCCGGGCCCTGATCGAGGCCGGCATCGGTGACGATCACGTCGACGCCGTGGGTGCCACCGTCGGTCCAGGGCTGGTCGGTGCCCTGCTGGTGGGCGTGAGCGCGGCCAAGGCCCTCGCCTTGGTCTGGGACGTGCCGTTCGTCGCGGTGAACCACCTCGAGGCTCACCTCTACGCGGGCTTGCTCGAGGAGCCCGATCTCGACCTGCCCATCGTGGTGTTGCTCGTGTCCGGCGGCCACACGCTGTTGATCCTGATGGAAGGCCACGGCCGCTATCGGCTGCTCGGGTCGACCATCGACGACGCCGCGGGCGAAGCGTTCGACAAGGTCGCTCGGTATCTCGGATTGGGCTATCCCGGGGGACCCGCCATCGATCTGATCGCGGTCGAGGGTGACCCGACCGCGATCGCCTTTCCCCGAGCGATGATGGCCGACGACTACGACTTCTCGTTCAGTGGGGTCAAGACCTCGGTGGTGAACTATGTGCGCAAGCACCCCGAGGTCGAGACCGCTGACGTAGCGGCATCGTTCCAGGAGGCCGTCGTCGACGTGCTGGTCACGAAGGCCCGCCGCGCCGCGATCGCCTACGGGGCCAAGGGCCTGGCCCTGGCCGGTGGGGTCGCCGCCAACTCGCTGTTGCGGGCTCGGGT
>JAYUBX010000639.1:0-3234 GCA_043740665.1 Candidatus Neomicrothrix sp. | reverse complement strand
CGCATCATCGGCATGAACGACCTCGAGGAGGTCGAGCCGGGTGACGAGGGCCGCACCTACCGCGAGAAGGGCTACTGGGCTCGCCTACGGGTGGTGCTGGCCGGGCCGGCCATGAACTTCCTCATCGCCTTCCTGCTGCTGTTCGTCATCGCCGTCGCCTACGGCCAGCAACGTCCCGACCGTTGGACGATCAAAGAAGTAGCGGCGGGTACCGCGGCCGATGCCGCCGGACTGCAGCCGGGCGACCGCATTCTGAGCATCGCCGGGCAGACGACTGCGTCGTTCGATGCCATGGGCAACGTCGTGCACGACTACGCGGGCCAGACGGTTGGGCTGGTGGTCGAACGCAACGGCGAGACCATGACGGTCCCCGCCACCCTGGGCTGGGGCGTGGGTGATTCGGCCGCCGTCCTGCTGCATCCGCTCGACACCGGTGACCGGATCGAAACGATCGGTGGCCAGCCGACCACGACCTACGCCGCCGCCCAGCTGGCGTTGAGCTCGGCGCCAGCCGGCACCATCCCGGTCGAGTTCGTACGGGGCGACAATCGGTACCGCGCCGAGGTGAAGACCCCGGTGTCGCTGCCTGATGATGGTGCTCGAGGCTTCCTCGGCATCAAGCCGATCATTCCCCGCCAGCGCCTCGGCCCCCTAGCCGCGGTGGTCGAGGCCGGCACCAACTTCAAGGATCTGGCCGTCGCCTCGGTGCAGGGATTCGGCAAGCTCTTCTCGCCGACCGGCCTGTCGCACTATGCCACGACCGTCTTCACCACCTCGCCGACCGTCGCCAGTTCTGAGCAGCGCGACGATCAGGCCCAGCAGCAGGCCGGTATCGTGCCGGTTGATGCCGGCACCCCGTCGGCCGTCGATTCGGTGGGCACCGCCAATCAGGACCGCTTCGTGTCGGTGGTCGGCATCGTCGGCATCGGATCGCAGCTCGGCAAGGCGGGACTGCTGGCGGTCTTGCTGCTCATCGCCGCCGTCAACTTCTTCCTCGGTCTGATCAACCTGGTGCCCTTGCCACCCTTCGATGGTGGACATGCGGCAATCGCCACCTATGAGGCGATCCGAGGCCGGATCACCAGGCGCCCCTACCGGGCCGACATGGCCAAGCTCATGCCGGTGGCCTATGCCGTGTTCGGGCTGTTGGTGTTCGTCGGCCTCAGCTCGATCTATCTGGATCTGGTCGACCCGGTCAAGATCGGGCCATGACCTTCGAACGACGGAAGACCCGCTCGATCATGGTGGGCGATCCCGCCAAGAACGGGGTCGCGGTGGGCGGCGACGCGCCGATCTCGGTGCAGTCAATGACCACGACCAAGACGGCCGACGTCGAGGGCACGCTGGCCCAGATTTATGACCTGGCCATGGCCGGCGCCGACATCGTGCGGTGTACCTGCAACGACCGCGAAGCGGCCGAAGCGCTGGCGTACATCGTGCCCCGGTCGCCGGTGCCGATCGTCGCCGACATCCACCACCAGTACCTGCGGGCGCTCGAAGCCCTCGATGCGGGTGTGGCCTGCCTACGGCTCAATCCCGGCAACATCCGTCGGCCCGAACACATCAAGGCCGTGGCCCAGGCCTGCAAGGACCGGGGGGTGCCGATCCGCATCGGTGTGAACGGTGGGTCGCTCGATCCCGAGCTCTACGAGAAGTACGGCGGCTCGGTCACCCCCGAGGCCTTGGTCGAGTCGGCCCAGCGCGAGCTCGATTTCTTTCGCGAGGTCGATTTCGACGACGTGAAGATCTCGGTGAAGGCGTCGAACGTGCCCATCATGATCGAGGCCTACCGGCAGCTGTCCGAGGCAGTCGACTACCCGCTGCACCTGGGGGTCACCGAGGCTGGCCCGCCGCCGGCCGGCCTGATCAAGTCGACGGCCGGCCTGGCCACGCTGCTGAGCGAGGGTATCGGCGACACGATCCGTTACTCACTCACCGCCGACCCGGTCGAAGAAGCCCGCGCCGGACGCCAGCTGCTCGAGGCGTTGGGTCTTCGCGAGCGCAAGGGTCTCGACCTGATCGCGTGTCCGTCGTGTGGCCGGGCCGAGGTCGACGTGATCCAGGTGGCCAACGACGCGCAGGTGGCGCTCACCGATCTGGCCATCCCGATTCAGGTCGCGGTCATGGGCTGTGTGGTGAACGGCCCGGGCGAGGCCCGTGACGCCGATCTCGGCATCGCCGCCGGTCGTCATCGCGGCCACCTCTTCGTCAAGGGCAAGGTCGTCAAGGTCGTCCCCGAGGACGCCATGGTCGAGGCGCTGGTCGAGTGGGCCCAGATCATCGCTGAAGGGGGAGTCGAGGAAGCCTTGGCCCGGGCCGATTCCGGCGCCGCCGCCGAGGCCGCGGCCGACCGTGCCGCCCTGCTCGACGAACAGGGTGATGACGCCAACCAGGCCGGTACGCGGGTCGACCTCATCCGCAAACGCAACGCCGCCGAAGACTGAGCGTCCGCGGCCGGCCGACCTTCGGTCGGAGCAATCCCGCTCCGCACTGGGTTGCGGCGGTGCCAACGCTCTCCGTGCCCGATCCAAAGGGTCCGCCACCCACGGTGGTGTTCGTCTACGCGTCGCCGCGCAGCGGCACCATCCTGATTGGCGATCTGCTCGGATTGCATCCCCAGGTGCGTTATGTCGGTGAGCTCAACCGGTTTCCGCTGCGGCTGGCCACGTCCCGCGGCAACTGTGCGTGTCGTCAGCCCTATCTCGACTGCGCGGTCTGGCAGCAGATCCGCGACGCTCCGGGCGTGCTGGCCGGTAGCCGCCGCGCCGATGAAGCCGAGCAAGCCCGGTCGGCCGAGATCCGGCGTCAGGCCGTGCGGCCGAGCGCGCTGGTCTCGGCCTGGATGCGCCGCCCGACGACCGCTCAGCGGCACTACGTCGAGATCCTCACCTCGCTCTACGCCGACCTGGCCACCGTCGGGGTGGTCGCACCAGCATCGGTGCTGATCGAGACCTCGAAGAAGAACCTCATCGACCTGTTCATCCTGCGGGCGTGTAGCCAGCCGGTGCGGGTCATCCACCTGGTTCGGCGTCCGGCCGCGGTCGTGGCGTCCGGGGTCGCCGCCGGCCGGCGTCGCAACGCCGGATCGGACCCGCCGCTGTGGCGCCGGGCCTACGTCGGCCTCGTCGTACCGGTTGCCGTTCGGTACTCACTGGCGTGGGACTCGGCCAATGCGGTCGGGCCGATGGTGCTGCGCCGCTTCAAGACCCCGGTTCGGGTGCTGCGCTATGAGGA
>JAYUBX010000638.1:0-3216 GCA_043740665.1 Candidatus Neomicrothrix sp. | reverse complement strand
CCCGTTCGATCTCGGCGAAGGCGTCATCCCACGATACGGCTTCCCAGGTGGCGGTGGCGGGGTCGTCGCCTCGTCGGATGAGCGGCGTGCGCACCTTGTCGGGGTCGTCGTGCAGCTTGGCCAGGCTCGACCCCTTGGGGCAGATGAAGCCCTGGCTGAACGCGTTGTCGCGATCGCCACGCACGCGCACGACCTGGGTGCCCTTCATGGTGATCTCGAGCCCACAGGTGGCCTCGCACAATGGGCACGTGCGGTGGTGCACCGTGGTGTCGCCGCCGGATGTGGCGCTCATCTCGGTCTCGTCTCGGTCGATCACGGTCACGGCAGGCCCCCTGGCTGGCTGTTGCGTCGGTCACGCAGCGCCCCGAGCCTAGGACCGACGTCGTAGAATCGCCGCATGCCGGCCGCGCCGTATCCCACCCGGTGGGAAGCCGACGTGGCGCTGTCCGACGGTGGCACCGTGCACATCCGTCCGGTCAAGCCCGACGATGCTGCGCTGGTCGAGGCGTTTCACAACCGCCAGTCGCGCGAGAGCATCTACTTTCGCTACTTCAGTCCGATGCCCAAGCTCACCAGTCGAGAGCTCGATCGGCTCACCAAGGTCGACTATCTCGATCATCTGAGCCTGGTGGTGCTGCTCGGCGGCGAGATCATCGGCATGGCCGGCTACGACCGGTGGACCGGCCACGACGAGGCCGAGGTCGCCTTCATCACCGACGATGCTCATCACGGTCGGGGACTGGCGACGGTGCTGCTCGAGTGGTTGGTGGTGGCCGCCCGAGAGGTCGGCTTCCGGGCGCTGACCGCCCAGGTGCTGCCGACCAATCGCAGCATGCTGGCGGTGTTCCACCAGGTCGGGTTCGAAGCCACCAGTGCGTTCACCGATGGCGTGGTCGAGGTGCGCCTGGGGCTCGAGCCGACCGAAGAAGCGCGTGCCGCAGTCGAACAGCGCGCCCGCCGAGCCGAGGCTCGATCAGTCGAGCGACTGCTCCACCCCACCTCGGTTGCGGTCATCGGCGCCGGTCGCGAGCGAGGAGGCCTGGGTCATCAGGTCTTCCGCAATCTGTTGACCCACGACTTCATGGGGCCGGTGTATCCGGTGAACCCGCAGGGTGGCCACGTGGCCAGCGTGCCGAGCTACGCGACGGTGCTCGACATTCCCCACGACGTCGATCTGGCCGTGATCGCCGTCCCCGCCCACGAGATGCTCGGGGTGGTCGACCAGTGCGCTCGCAAGCGGGTGCAGGCGTTGGTCGTGATGAGTGCCGGGCTGCACGGTGCGGGGCCGTTGGGTCACGCCGCCGAACGGGCCTTGGTCGAGCGGGCGCGCAGCCAGGGGATGCGGCTGATCGGCCCCGAGTCGCTCGGGGTCATCAGCACCGACCCGACGGTCGAGCTGCACGCCTCGGTGTCGGACGTCGCCGTGCTACCCGGACGCGTCGGCTTCCTGACCCAGTCGGGAACCCTCGGCATCGCCGCCCTCGAGCATGCCCGCCGGGTCGGCCTGGGCATCTCGACGTTCATCGACGTCGGCGCCAAGGCCGATGTCAGCGGCAACGATGTGCTGCAGTTCTGGGAGGGCGACCCTCGCACCGATGTGGTGCTGCTGTACCTCGAGTCGTTCGGCAACCCGCGCAAGTTCACCCGCATCGCCCGCCGGCTGTCGCGACACAAGCCGATCATCGCGGTGAAAGCGGCCGAGGCTCGACTACGCCCACCGGGCAGCGATCCGGACTGGCCGGCCGACGCCACCATCGGCGCGCTGCTGGCTCAGTCAGGCGTGCTGCGGGTCGATACCCCGATCGACCTGTTCGACGTGGGGCGGGTCGTGGTCGACCAGCCCATGCCGGCTGGTCGTCGCGTCGCCATCATCAGTAACTCGCGGGGATCGAGCAACCTCACCCTCGATGCCTGCTACGCCGTCGGACTCGAACCGGCGACGTTCTCCGACGCCACTCGTGCCCGGCTCGGCGCGGCCATCCCGTCCGAGGCCTCGTTCGCCAATCCCGTCGACCTGACCTTCTCGGCCGATCCCGACAGCTACGGGGTCGCAGTGGCCGAGGTGTTGGCCGACGAGGGTGTCGATGCCGTGATCGTGGTGTACGCCCCGCCAGCGAATCCGCAGAGCGACGAGGTCGGCGAGGCCATCGTGGCGGCGGTGGCCGCCGCCGGTACGTCGGTGATGACTCGGGCCGCCGAGGTCGTGGATGTCGTCGAGTTCGTGTCCGAGTCCGAGGCCCGGGGTCGACGGGTCCCGGTGGTGGCGACCTTCCTCGGCGCCCAGATCGATGCGCCCTTGGGGGCCGGCACTACCCGCATCCCGCTGTTCGAGTTCCCCAGCAGCGCCGCCCGGGTCCTGGGCGTGATGGCCGAGCACGGCGAGTGGCTGGCGCAGCCGGTGGGCACGCTGCCCGATTTCGATCCGGCCGAGCTCGACCCGGTGCGGGCCACCATCGCCGAACTGCTCGCCATCCACCCCGAGGGCAGTTGGCTCGGTATCGATGCCACCGCCGATCTGTTGGCCCAGTGCGGCCTGCCGCTCATGCCGTACCGCCTGGTGCGGTCGGGCGACGAAGCGGTCGCCGCCGCTCGCGAACTTGGTGACGAGGTGGTGGTCAAGGCCACCGGCTTGCCTCGGCTCAGCAAGAGTGAGCGGGGCGGCGTGGCGCTCGACGTGTACGGTCCCGGCGAAGTGCGGGCCGCCTACGAGCGGATGCGTGCCCTGTTGGGCGACGCCATGGTGCCGGCCATGGTGCAGGGCATGGCGCCGTCGGGCGTCGACGTGCGTATCGCCGCGCACCAGCAGCCGTCCTACGGTGCCGTCATCAGTCTGGGCCTGGGCGGATCGGTGGCCCAGGCCAACCCCCAGCGTTCGGTGCGGGTGTTGCCGCTGACCGACGCCGACGCTCGACGGCTCATCGACGCATCTCCGCTGGTTCCGTTGCTGGCCGATCACAGTTCGCCACCCGAGACGCACCTCGAACGCCTGCTGTTGCGCCTCGCCTGGGTGGTCGAGCACGTGCCCGAACTGGCCGACATCGAGCTCAACCCGGTGCTGGCCGCCGGCGACGCCGTGTCGATCACCGCCGCCCACGTGCGGGTTGCGCCGGCGGCCTGGACTCCCGAACCCGACGTCCGCCGCCTGCACTGACGCCGGCTGTCGGATCAGGCGCGAGGTTCGCGGGGCAGGCCGAGGATGCGCTCCCCGATGATGTT
>JAYUBX010000637.1:0-2840 GCA_043740665.1 Candidatus Neomicrothrix sp. | reverse complement strand
GACCGTACCGATGCCCGCGTGCTGCGCTTTTCTCGCAAGGATGAGGCCGTCGGCCGGCCGGTCGATCTGTGGGCCTCAGGCCTGGTCCTCGATGACCAGCTGCGGCCGCGTTTTCAGTTGCGCAGTCCGTGGGGCGACATCGACGTGCGGCTCGAGGTTCGGGGCCGGCACAACGTGACCAACGCGCTGGCCGCGGCCGGCGCCGCGCTGGCCGTGGGTGTCGCCCTCGACCAGGTGGCGGCCGGACTGAGCCAGGCCGTCTCGTCGCCGTGGCGGATGGAACTGGCCACGGCACCGTCGGGCGCCCGGATCTTGAACGACGCCTACAACGCGGGTCCGGCGTCGACCGCCGCCGCGCTGCGGGCCCTCGCCGCTCTCGGTGCGGATCGAGCGACGGCCGTGCTCGGGGTGATGGCTGAGTTGGGTGACGACGGCCCCGAAGCCCACCGAGTCATCGCCGACCAGGCCGCCGAGCTCGGCATCCGCGTCATCGCGGTGGGTGCAGCTGACTACGGACCAACCGCCGAGCACGTCGACACCAGCGATGAGGTGCTCGACCGGTTGGGGGCCTCGGGGGGGCTCGGATCCGGCGATGCGGTGTTGGTCAAGGGCAGCCGGGTGGCCGGGCTCGAACAGGTGGCTCTGACCTTGCTGTCTGGGTAGTACCAGCGATCAGGCCGTCAGGGACGGCTGTGACCGGTCGTGCAGGTTGGCGAAGGGAATCAGCAGCACGGCGACCACGGCGCCGCCCAACATGACGGCGGTGATCGAGGTCGCCTCGACCAACGGGCCGCTGATGAGCGCACCGATCGCCACGGTGCCGCCGAAGGCCATGACCCACAGGGCCATCACTCGGCCTCGAACCCGATCGTCGAGGCGGACCTGCAGCACGGTGGCCAGCGAGGTCACCGTGCCGAAGTAGAAGAAGCCGACGACGACGGCGGCGAGATAGGCCGGCACGGGCGAGCGCATGAGCGCGAAGACGGTGAGTGCAAGCGCAAAGCCGCCCAGCCCGAACCGGGTGATCCGTTCGAGCGACTTGCCGGCGAGGAATGTGCCGATCGACAACGCCCCGGTGACGGCACCGAGCCCGAAGCAGGCGTACAGCAGGCCGTACTGGCCGCTCTTGGGGTCGATGCCGAGGTTGTGCAGGGCGAGGGTCGGCATTTGGGTGATGAAGCACAGGCAGAACAGCGAGAAGATAGTCATGGTCAGCAGACAGCGACCGACGACATGGTCCTGGCGGGCGGCCACAAACCCGCCGAGCAACCGCCGCATGCCGGTCGGCGCCGCCGGGTCGACCTTCACGCGGGGGAGTTGCACGCTGAGCAGCGCCCCGATGATGAACGCGTAGCTGACAGCGTTGCCGATGAAGACCCACGAGATGCCATAGGCGGCGTAGACGACGCCGCCTATGGCCGGGCCGATCACCCGGGACAGGTTCATGTTGACCGAGTTGAGCGAGACCGCTCCGGCCATGTCCTTCTTGTCGACCAGCTGCGGGACCAACGAGCCGAACGTCGGGGCGTAGACCGCCTGGCCCATGCCGATGCCGAGGGTGCAGAGCAGCAGCCCGACGTGCGAGGGGTTGGGGCTGCTGGCGATCCAGGCGATGGCGAGGGCAAACGCGGTCTGCTCGATGCTGACCAGGATCAACAGCTTGCGACGGTCGAAGATGTCGGCCAGGGTGCCGCCCACGATTGACAGCAACAGCAGCGGGATCAGCTGGGCGAAGCCGAGCATGCTGACGAACACGGGCGAGCCGGTGATCTTAAGGGCGAAGGCCCCCAGCACCACGTTCTGCATCCAGCTGCCGATGTTCGACAGCAGCGCACCGACGAAGATGCGGCGGAACGTGGGGTAGCCCAGGGCGGCCCGGGCCGAACCGGCGACGAAGGTGCGGTCACCTTCGAGCAGTGCATCCTCAGCGTCGGCGACGCTGTAGCCCGAACCGACGAATCGATCGGACTGATCGGACCCATCAGGTGCGTCGGCCGGGTGATCGTCGGCAGAGATGGTCACGCGTGCGAGGCCTGACTGGTCGGGCGGGTCACGCCGGCGAGTGCGACGCGGTGGACCCCACGAGGGTAACGGTGGATTCGACCGATCCGCGAACCGGTATCGCGTCGCACCGGGCTGAACGCGACGGTGCCCGCGTGGCGCGGGCACGAGGTGATCAGAAGGTTGGAAAAGCCGTCCGCCGCATCCTCAGCCGCCCTGGTGCGGGGGAACCCGGTGGCGTCATGGGCCGAGCGGGGTGGGCGTCGGCCTGGAGCGCATCCGTTGGTTCGCAAGTGGCGGAGAGGATGTGGCGTTCGGCGAATCCCGGCGAGACGACCCCGAAGGACCGGTTTCCTAGCTCGCCAGGGAAGGGGCAACTCGTGCCCGGACGCTCGGACCGCGGGTGGGTCATCGATGCGTTCGGATCGGCGTCATCGCCCCCAGGAGCTACCGAGGCGGTGACCGCTCGATCTGTCGAAGGTGCCGCATGCGCCAACCTCCTTCCGGGTCAGGATCTCGAGTGAGATCCGTCGTCGTTCGCCCTCAACTCGGTTCGATGGGCCGATGCGAGGAGCTTGTTTCCACCATCCTCCCCCCGTCGGAACGTGTCAAGGGCCACGTCACGGTGGTCGCTCGATTCGGCGGCGAACGGGCTCGGACTGCTTGGTGCGGCAGAGTAGAGCCATGACGGTCGACGTTCCTGAAGCATGGCTGGCGTTGCCGGTGGCATGGAGCGAGGCCTTCGCGCTGGCGTGGCAATCGTTCCTGGCCGGCAGCCCCGCCGTCGGCGCCGTGGTCGTCACCCCCGACGGCGAGACCGTCGGTCGGGGCCGCAGTCG
>JAYUBX010000636.1:0-5453 GCA_043740665.1 Candidatus Neomicrothrix sp. | reverse complement strand
ATCGCCAGCATCTCGATGTACTTCGCCGAGACCCACGGCGAGCGCATCGCCGAAGAAGTCGGCCTCGACACCGACGCCTACGAGATGGACCTCACCGGCGTGAAGGGCTCGTTCGGCGTCGACCCCAACACCGAGCGCCTCACCTATCGCGAGCTGCAGGAGCGTCGCGAGCTGATCCGCACCCGCCTGCAGAACCGAGTGGTGAGCTAGGCGTGCGCCTGGTCATCGCCCGCTGCTCGGTCGACTACGCCGGTCGGCTCACCGCCCATCTACCCATGGCCCTACGCCTGATCATGGTCAAGGCCGACGGCTGCGTCGCCATCCACGCCGACGGCGGCGCCTACAAGCCGCTCAACTGGATGAACGCTCCCAACACGGTGGACGAGCAGGCCGACCGGTGGATCGTCACCAGCCCCAAGGGCGAGACGCTCACCATCCTGATCGAGGAGGTCGTCGCCGACACCGCCCACGAGCTCGGCGTCGACCCCGGCCTGCAAAAGGACGGCGTCGAAGCCCACCTGCAGGAGCTGCTGGCCGCCAACCCCGACACCATCGGCGCCGGCCTCACGCTGGTGCGGCGCGAGTACCCCACCGGCATCGGCCCGGTCGACCTGCTGTGTCGCGACGCCGACGGCCAGGCGGTCGCCGTCGAGGTCAAGCGCCGCGGCGAGATCGACGGCGTCGAGCAGCTGACCCGCTACCTCGACCGGCTCAACATGGACCCGCTGCTGCGCCCGGTGCGCGGCGTCTACGTCGCCCAGGCGATCAAGCCCCAAGCTCGCACGCTGGCGACCGACCGAGGCATCGGCTGCGTCGAGATCGACTACGACGAACTACGCGGCATCGAGAGCACCGAGCTGCGCCTGTTCTGATGGCACCGGCCGGCGATTCTCTGGAGTCGAGTGCACCGTAGAGGTGCAGTTCGCTCCAGAGAATCCGGACAAGACAGAACAGGGGCCCTCTCATGCAGGGTGGCGCTCCACGGCGAACACGATGTGCGTGCCCCCGTCGAGAGCGCCCGGTTCAGCGGCCAGTTCGGCTTCCCAGCCCAAGAATCGAGACCAGAGCACCGGATCGGCCCGGACGCGCGCCATGGCCTCTTGATCACCGAGCGACAGGCAGTTGCTGGCGGACGCGGCCAGGAGAGAGCAGTCGTGTCGGTCAATCATCGCGGCGATCTCTAACCACCGGAACATGCGGCAGGCGTGGCCCTGCGCGGCGACGTGGCGGGTGTCGCCGGACCGCAAGACCGCGTCGAACGGTTCTGGCCCGAGCTCGTTGATCTCATTGAGAATGGAGCTCAGGAAGAAGCGCGAAGTCCCCACCGTGGCCATCACACTTGCGGCCACGACCCCACCTGGTCTCGTGACCCGCAGCAACTCAGCGAAGCTGTATTCGGCCTCCTCGAAGGCGTACGACAACGGACCCCCGAACGCCACCACGACATCGAACGAACCGTCATCGATGCTCGTCAGGTCCCGAACATCGAGACATTCGCGTCGGAGGACCGCCTGCTCGTGTCCAGCCGTAGCCACATGCTGGGCGTTCAGATCAAGCTGCACCTGACTCAGGTCGGTGACGACCACAGTCGCGCCCATGGCAGCCAGTTCGATCGTGAATCGTCCGCCGCCCGCCCCGATTTCCAGTGCGAGATCCCCGGGATGGAGATGGCGAGCGAGCATCCGTCGATGGATCTCGAAACTCACCTCCGAGCGTGCATCGGCGCCGAGGCGCTCCCACTCCCGGTCCCCGACGCGGTCGAAATGCTCGCGGATCCTGTCCCCGGACTCAGCGGCGCTCGTCATCTCCCAACAGTGCCAGTTCCACACGATCTGGCCGGGAGGTTTGTCCAGCCACCAAGGAGATGCCTGTCGTTCCCAGCCTCAAGTCCACTGTCCATCCTCAGGGAGTGAGAAGGAATGACCAGCAGTGGCCCAGGTCATCAAGCCCCAGGCCCGCACGCTGGCGACCGACCGAGGCATCGGCTGCGTCGAGATCGACTACGACGAGCTGCGCGGCATCGAGAGCACCGAACTGCGCCTGTTCTGATGGCACCGCCCTCCGGGGCACCGCCGAATCGAGCATCTCTCAACAGATTGCTCGCCTTGACCGCGCGGCCCGAGTTCGAGAACTGCGCATTACTGAAAGCGCTACCGTCGTCGTGGGGCTTCGAGAGCGGGAGGGTCGATGCCGAGCGCCGATGAGATCAAGGATGGGCAGCGAGCGACCTGGGCCGGTCTTTCTGCCGGGTGGGAGAAATGGGACTCGGTCATCATGGGTCAGCTGGCCCCGGTCGGCGCCGCAATCATCGACGGTCTCGACATCGCCTCGGGCACGGGTGAGCCGGGTCTGAGCATCGCGAGGTTGTCGCCCAGGGGACGGGTCGTGCTGACCGACCTCGCCGCCGAGATGTTGGAGGTCGCGGCGCGCCGAGCCAGGGAGCAAGGCATCGCCAACATCGAGACGGAGGTGTGCAGCGCCGATGACCTGCCGTTCGAAGACGGCACGTTCAACAGCGTTTCGGTTCGCTTCGGTTACATGTTCTTCCCCGACATGGACAAGGCGACGGCCGAGTTCGTTCGCGTACTCGGACCAAGCGGACGGCTGTGCTCATCGGTGTGGGTCGAGCCCGAAGAGAATCCATGGACGGCGATCGCTATGCGGGCGATCTCGACCGAGGCAGTGGTGGCGCCACCCGACCCCGGTGGACCGACCATGTTCCGGTGCGCTGCCCCTGGATATGTCAGTGCCTTGTACGAGCGTGCCGGGCTGCACGACGTCACCGAATGGGACGTCGACGTCGCACTCGTCACGCGATCACCGGCGCAGTACTGGGAGGTGGTCAGTGAGCACGTCTCGGCCGTCGTCACGGCCCTCCAGCAGGTCGACGGACCGGCTCGGGAGCGGATTCGCGCCCACGCCATCGCGAATGTCAGAGCCTTCGACAACGGCGAAGAGGTCCGGGTACCCGGCGTCGCGCGGTGCATCGTGGGAACGAAATAGGCCCGAGCACCGAGCTGCGCCGTTTTGATGGTGATCTCGATTCTCTGGAGTCGAGTGCACCGTGGAGGTGCAGTTCGCTCCAGAGAATCCGGTCATGGCGATCGGTCTACCGTTCGTGGGCACCACCAGCCGATCGGGATGAAGGGAATGCCGTGACCACACTCGAGAACCGGCCGAACACCGCACTGCTCGTCATTGACGTGCAGAACGGCGTCGTCGACGGGGCCCACGAGCGCGACGCCGTCGTCGCCAGCATCGCCGACCTGGTGGATCAGGCCCGGCGCGAACAGGTCCCCGTCGTATGGGTGCGGCACGCCGACGAGCACCTGGCGAAAGACAGCGACGATTGGCAGATCGTTCCCGAACTGAGGCCGAATGACACCGAGCCGCTGATCGAGAAATCGTACGGCGACTCGTTCGAGGACACCGACCTCGAGACCGTGCTGTCGGGCCTGGCCGTCGGACGGCTGATCGTCGTCGGCGCCCAGACCGACGCTTGCATCCGCTCGACGCTGCACGGCGCGTTCGTTCGGGGCTACGACGCCACCCTGGTCGGCGACGCCCACACCACCGAGGACCAGTCGGCCTGGGGAGTGGCGCCACCCGGCCAGGTCATCAGCCACACCAACCTGTACTGGTCGTTTCAGACCGCGCCGGGGCGGACAGCCGCGACGGTTGAGTCCAAGGACGTCGACTTCGGCGCTTGATGTCGGTCGACCGCCATCGCCGTCTGCCGCGTGGCCGTCAGTCGACGAGGAGCTTGATCAGTCCAGCGGACGTCGACACAAAGCCACACGAGACGAAGTAGGACGACTCCAGGTAGTCGACGTGCAGCCAGTCGCACCCTGCCTCGCGTACGCGCTCCACCGCCAGGGCAACCATGTCTCGGCCGATCCTCTGACATTTGGAGCCGATCGCTACCGCCGTGTCGAGGATGAACGCGTGATAGCGGCCGTCCCACGCCACGTTGACGAACCCGACAAGCGCGTCGTTGTCGAACGCCTCGGCGCGCAACGCCAACTTGTTCGGTTTGCGGGCCGATCCGTGTTCGAGAGGGCGCCCAGCGGCACGTCAGGGGGGCCAGGAGGCTACTGGGACCGAATATCCGTTGTTGCATCCCGAATACTTGAAAATTATTGAAAAATGAGATTGCTCGTTCATTCTGTGCGAGTAGAATCAATCATATGTTCGATACCATCGAGCTCGAAGAACTGCATCGCAAGGCGGCCGGGGATGACCTGGCGCTGGCGTCCGATGACGAGCTGCTCGCCGCCGCGACCTCGATGGCTCGGGCCCGCGCCGCCTTCGACGCCGCCGAGCTGCACCTGTTGGGTGAGCTCGACGCCCGGGGGGTGACCGACCGCGATTTCGGTTTGAAGACGGCGTCGTGGGTGGCCCACGTGACCCACGGCGACCGACGGGTTGTGGCCTGCCGGCTGGGCGTCGCCCGCAAACTGCGGCACTGCCTCGGCCAGGTCGACCACGCCCTCAGCCGCGGCGAGCTGTCGTTCGAGCACGTCCGAGCCATGAGCTACGCCGCCAACCCGCGCATCGAAACCGAGATCGTCGCCGAGCAGGCCGACTGGATCGCCCGAGGGGCCGAGGCGCCGTTCAAGGTGTGGGACCACGACCTGCGCTACCGCTCGGTGATGTTGGATCAAGACGGTGCCTTCGATCCCGCCCGCGAGCGAGCCCGCAACCGGCTCAAGCTCACGCCGTTCGGCCCCGAGGACTTCGGGATCTCGGGCGAGCTGGTCGGCGACGAGGCCGTCGCCACCGCCCAGGCACTCGAGCACGAGGCCGACCGGCTCTTCCATCAGTTCACCCGCGAGCACAACGAATGCCCCGATCTCGAGGTGCCGTCGCGCAGCACGCTGATGGCGCTGGCCTTCATGAACCTGGTGCGCCGCGGGGCCGGCACCGACGTCGAGTCGACCCGGGGGCCGGGCACCGACCTGGCCATCATCCTGCACCCCGACGGCGAGGTCACCACCCCCGACGGCACCGTCGTGCGGGCCGAGCGCTACCCGCACCTGTTCTGCGACCCGTGCATCCATCCCGCCACCTTCGACGCCGACGGCCTGCCCCTGCATCTGGGCCGAGCCCAGCGGCTGGCCAGCGCCGGCCAACGGCGGATGATCGCCATCCGCGACGGCGGCTGCACCTTCGCCGGCTGTGACGTGCCCTTCAACTGGTGCGACATCCACCACGTCGACCACTGGGACGACGGTGGTCTGACCGACATCGACACGCTCACCCCGCAGTGCCGCTATCACCACATGGTCACCCACCGACCGGGTTGGACCATGACCGCCACCGACGACCAACGCTTCGTCTGGACCACCCCGACTGGGCGAGTGATCCACAGCCAACGCCACAACGGCCGACCACCACCCGACGGGTGAACTCGCCCCCTCGCCCGATGGACCCAGCCACCCCGACGACCCCGA
>JAYUBX010000635.1:0-2066 GCA_043740665.1 Candidatus Neomicrothrix sp. | reverse complement strand
CCGCCACGCGATTCGTCGAGAGTGTGGCCCCCCGTGCGGCCATCGCCGGCGGATCCGAGCAGTTGACCGACGCCGTCGACGGCTGGTGCTCCGCCGGTGTCGACGAGGTGATCGTGCCGGACTTCGTGCTCGGCACGGGCGCGGCCCGAGTCGACCGCATGGATCGCATCATCGAAGAGGTCGCCCCCCGCTTCCGTTCGTAGTACCGGGCCAGCGCTCACCTCCGTGCCACAGCTCGGACCCTCAGAAAGCCCCCCGTGTTACCGTTTCAGTTTCACGCATAGGGGGTCACACATGAGTGTGCCGATAACGATCCAGGCGAGACGAGTGCGCGTTGCGCTCACTCATGGATTTCTGGTTGGTGCTCTGGCGACCGCTCTCCTCGGGGCATCGGTGACCACGAGCGCGATGGCTGACCCGGTGGGCACGATCACCGAGTACGCGGTCCCTACCGCCAGCAGTAGCCCTCTCGGTGTCGCTCCGGGTCCGGACGGCAACATGTGGACCACCGAGTGGGCAGCCAACAAGGTCGCCAAGGTCGCCACCAGCGGCGCCTTCACCGAATACACCGTGCCCACCGTGGCCTCCCGCCCGGATGGGATCGTCGCCGGTCCCGACGGCAACATGTGGTTCGACGAATCCGGCACGAGCAAGGTCGCCAAGGTCACCACCAGCGGCGCCTTCACCGAGTACACCGTGCCCACCGCGGCCAGCGACCCCGAGGGAATCGCCGTCGGGCCGGACGGCAACCTCTGGGTCACCGAACGGTCGGCGAACAAGATCGCCAAGGTGACGACCGGCGGCGCCTTCACCGAATACACCGTCCCCACCGCCGGAAGCATCCCCGAGCTCATCGTGGCTGGCCCCGATGGCAACATGTGGTTCACCGAGTTCAGCGGCAACAAGGTCGCCAAGGTCACGACCAGCGGCGCCTTCACCGAATACGCCGTGCCCACCGCGGCCAGTGCTCCGACGGGCATAGCGCTCGGCCCCGACGGCAACCTGTGGATCGTCGAGCAGTCCGGCAACAAGGTGGCGAAGGTGACCACCGGTGGCGCGTTCACCGAGTACACCGTCCCGACCGCTAGCAGCGGCCCGATCGAGATCGCAGCCGGTCCCGACGGCAACCTGTGGTTCACCGAACTCACCGCGAACAAGGTCGCCCGGGTGACCACCAGCGGCGCGTTCACCGAATACCCGGTGCCTACCGCATCCAGCAAGCCCTACGGGATCGCGGCGGGTCCGGGCGGCAACCTCTGGTTCGCCGAGTTCGGCGGCAACAAGGTCGCCAAGATCGGTGCCGGAGGAGCAACTCCGCCGACGACTTCCACGACGGCGAGCCCTCCGACGACGACCCCCGCCCCGCCGGCCAAGGCGACTCAAGCGACGCCGGCCTTCACCGGCTGAACCCCACCCTTCGACCGCTCAGCCCTTTCATCAGGTGGGGAGAAGTGGCCGTTCGCCGCCGATGACGTCGAAGGATGTCCGGTCCGTCACGGTGGCTGCATCCGTCCGCACGCCGCGCCGGCCGACGAGACCGGCGTGGGCTGACGCGCCCACGAACGCGAGGGTGCCAGCTGCGCCCCTCCGCTCGATACACTCGCCACACGAGACAGAATCTGTAGGATGTCTCATCAGTCGGGGCACGTCAGTCCCGGGCCGACGAAGGGGAACCATGCGACTGCGAGTCGATGACGAGAAATGCCAAGGGCACAACCGCTGCTACGCCTTGGCCCCCGAGCTGTTCGACGTCGACGACTACGGCTACGCCCACGAGATCGGTGACGGCACGGTGCCGCCAGGGGCCGAGGATCGAGCCCGGCTGGCCGCCGCCAACTGCCCCGAGTTCGCCGTGATCATCGAGGAGGACCAGTGAGCGGAAACCATCCCAAGGTCGAGGATTGGACCACCGACTTCGACCACACCGACGAAGCCTGGGCCGCCGATCCCTTTCCGATCTGGACCGAGCTTCGGGCCACCTGCCCCGTCGCTCACAGCGAACGCTACGCCGGGGCCTGGCTGCCCACTCGCCACGAGGACATCGCGGCAATTGCGTATGACACCGA
>JAYUBX010000634.1:0-3388 GCA_043740665.1 Candidatus Neomicrothrix sp. | reverse complement strand
GGGCGAGTGTGAGTTCGTGCAAGAGGTCGCCGCCCAGCTGCCGCTGCAGATGATCTGCGACATGATCGGCCTGCCCGAGTCGGACTGGCAGCGCATGTTCGAGCTGAGCAACAAGATGGTCGGGTTCGACGACCCCGACCTGCAGGCCACGCCCGAAGACGGCGCCAACGCGGCGGCCGAGATCTACGGCTACTGCGATGCCATCGCCAACGACCGCCGGGCCAACCCTCGCGACGATCTCATGACCGCCCTGGTGGAGGCCGAGATCGATGGCGACCGGCTCGACGATCTCGAGCTCAACCTGTTCTTCGTGACCCTGGTCGTGGCCGGCAACGAGACCACGCGCAACCTGATCACCCACGGCACCCTCGCCCTGATCGAACATCCCGACCAGGCCGACCGACTGCGCGCCGACCCCTCGCTGTATCCCTCGGCCGTCGAGGAGATGCTGCGTTGGGGCAGCTCGATCCACAACTTCCGCCGCACCGCTACCCGCGACACCGTGCTCGGCGGTCAGGCGATCAAAGCCGGCGACAAGGTCGTCATCTACTACCTGGCCGCCAACCGTGATCCCGACGTCTTCGAGAACCCGCACGTGTTCGACATCGGCCGCACCCCCAACGACCACGTCGCCTTCGGCGGCGGCGGCATCCACTTCTGCCTCGGCGCCAACCTGGCGCGATCCGAGATCAAGGCCATGATCCGCCAGGTCGTCGAGCGCATGCCCAACCTCGAGCTCAACGGTGAGGTCAGCCGCATGCGCAGCGACTTCATCAACGGCATCAAGTCGATGCCGGTGCGCTTCACCCCGACTGCCCGCCGCTAACCGACCGTTCACTCACGTTCCAGGAGACATCCCATGCATACCGACATCTGCGATCAGCTCGGCATCGAGTTCCCGATCTTCGCCTTCACCCATTGCCGCGACGTCGTCGTGGCCGTCAGCAAGGCGGGCGGCTTCGGTGTGCTCGGCGCTGTCGGCTTCACACCCGAGCAGCTCGAGGTCGAGCTGAACTGGATCGACGAGCACATCGGCGACAAGCCCTACGGCGTCGACATCGTGATCCCCGGCAAGTACGAGGGCATGGGCGAGATGGACCCCGAGAAGCTGGCCGACGAGCTGCGGGCCCTGGTGCCCGCCGGCCATCTGCAGTTCGCCAAGGACATCCTCAGCCAGCAGGGCGTACCCGAGCTGCCCGACGGCGAGACCGGCCAGGGCACGCTGCTGGGCTGGACCGCCGCCACCGCCACCCCCCAGGTCGAGATCGCGCTCACCCATCCCAAGATGCGCATGATCGCCAACGCCCTGGGCACGCCCCCCGATGACGTCATCGCCGAGGTCCACGCCTCGGGCCGCCTCATCGCCGCCCTGTGCGGCTCGCCCTACCAGGCGCTGAAGCACAAGGAAGCCGGCATCGACCTGATCATCGCCCAGGGCGGCGAGGGTGGCGGCCACACCGGCGAGGTCGGCTCGATCGTGCTGTGGCCTCAGGTCGTCGCCGCGGTGGCTCCGACCCCGGTGCTGGCCGCCGGTGGCGTGGGCACCGGTGCCCAGGTTGCTGCCGCGCTGGCGCTCGGCTGCGCCGGCGTGTGGAGCGGCACGCTGTGGCTCACCGTCGAGGAAGCCGACCTGCCGCCCGCCCAGAAGCAGTCCCTGCTCGACGCCGGCAGCCGCGACACCGTGCGGTCGCGCTCGTTCACCGGCAAGCCCTGCCGCATGCTCAAGAGCGAGTGGACCGAGGCCTGGGAGCGTCCCGACACGCCCGACCCGCTGCCCATGCCGATGCAGTACATGGTGTCGGGCGAGTGCGTCGTCCGCGGCAGCCGGTACGCCGACAAGGCCCAGACCGTTGCCTTCAACCCGTGCGGCCAGGTCGTCGGCCAGCTCAACACCGAGCGCAAGACCCGCGACGTCATGCAGGAACTGGTCGAGGGTTACCTCGAGTCGACCGAACGGCTGAACACGCTCAACGGTTGAGCTTGGTTTCGCGCGTTGGTGTCAGCCGACCAGATCGGCTGACACCGACAGCTCGCCGACCGGCGCGTTGCCCGACAACACCGTGAGGAACGGCGTGTCGGCGCCGTCGGCACCGGTAGCGATGCGCACCGCGTAGGTCGGGTCGGACAAGCCGGTCGCGTCGACCAGGCGCCACGCGGTGCCGTCGTGCGCTTCGACCAGCGCGTGGAAGTCCTGCGGCTTGAGGTCGGGCGCATAGGCGGCCACATAGCGAGCGGGCACGTTCAGACCGCGCAACAGACACACGCTCAGATGGGTGAAGTCGCGGCAGACGCCAGCCGCGGTGAGCAGCGTCTCAGCCGCCGTGGTGGTGCCACGAGAGATCCCGAACTCGTACGACAGGTGCTCAGCCACCCACTGGGTCACGGCTTCGATGGCTTCGCCGGGATCGACCTCGCCGAAGACCGATCGGGCGAAGCCCATCATCAGGTCGCTCGGGCAGTAGCGACTGGGCGAGGTCCAGTGCAGGATCTCGCCGGGGGTCAGGTCGACCACCGTCACCCGTTCGAGCAACTGCATGGTCGCCTGATAGCCGATGAGCATCGGCGATCCGTCGGTGTGCGCCCACGCGATCGACGAACCGTCGAGCTCGCCGGTGCCGACGAGCGGCTGTCCGTCGATGAGCAGCAGTTCGTCGGCGACCTCGACCGAGCCGTCACGAGCGGCGGCGATACGCAGCGCGATCTGGGCCGGATCACCAGCCAACAAAGGGATCGACACCCGCACCGCGACCCGACGACCGGCGCGCGCAAACGTCATTTCGGTGAGCGCCATCCCGCAACAATGACCGCGACCGCGCCCCTGCGCACAACCGGCGCCGCCGCGGACAAGGACCTGACATCGAACAGATCTCGAACTGAATCGGTGATCCGGATGGATGAGCAGCCGCGGAGTAGGGGTATGGAAACCCCGACCACCTCGACCGGCATCGATCCTGTGAATGGTGGGACGGCCTCGGCGACGCTGCCCCGATGGCGCGGGGCATTGGCTGGCCTCGTGGCCGCCCTGGCGGCGCTCGCGGTCGCCCAACTGGTGGCCGGCCTACTGCGGGGCACCACCTCGCCAGTGGTGTCGGTCGGCGAATACGTGGTCGACCACGTGCCGGTAGCCGTGAAGGAATTCGCCATTCGGCAGTTCGGCACCAACGACAAGCCCATGCTGATCGCCGGCACCGTGGTGATGCTCGGCGTGTTCGCGGTGATCGTCGGCATCCTCGCCGTCCGACGACTGTGGATCGGCGTGGCCGGCATCGCTCTCTTCGGCGTCATCGGCGTCACGACCGCGATGATCCGACCCAACGCGGCGACGCTGGCGTTCCTGCCCGCAGTGGTCGGCACCGTCGCCGCCGAGGCGGTGCTCGTCTTCCTGCTT
>JAYUBX010000633.1:0-3695 GCA_043740665.1 Candidatus Neomicrothrix sp. | reverse complement strand
GGGGGCATCTCCATCCAGGCCTCCACACCGCTGCGGGATGCCAACACCGGCATGACCCTCGATACGTCGTGCCAGAAGCTCGACGGCGAGCGGACGCTCGTCCTGGTGCGTGCCCGGCACATCGAATATCAATCGAACGGTCGCTGGACCTGGACCCCGCGAGTGACCTCGGCCGGATGGATCGCCAGCGAGTGGTGCTGTCACTGCTCGTGACCCAACTCACCCGGCTTCCTAACGACCCGGTGACCGTCAACCGATTGCTCGACGTGTTCGCCGAGAACACCACCATCGACTCGGGTCTGAGCCGGCAGGCACTGCTCGATCTGGCTCGCTGGGGCCGTGCCTTGCAACCCGGGGCCATCCAGTCCGAGACCCCGCCAGTCGCCACCGAGACGCTGCCCGACGGGGCCACCGTTGTGACTCCGACCGGCGACACCCCGGCGGCGATCGCCTCCTTCATCCGCGGCGAACCGATGCCAACGGCCACCCCAGCCGTGGCGACGGCGCCACCGCCCTTCTCGATCGCCGGCTGCTGAGCTGATTCTGGGATTCTGCCCCCCCGTTTGTTTCGCTGAGCGAAACAAATCAGCGCCGAAACGGGTGGGGGTGGGAGAGGGCGAGGGGTGGGTGGGTGGGTGGGTGGGTGGGTGGGTGGCAGGCTGGGGTGATGACGACGCGACACTGGCCGCTGTTCGACCTGCGGGTGAGCACGCCGAGGCTCGAACTGCGGCCGCCCGACGAGTCGACGATGTTCGCGTTGATCGAGTCGGCCGACCGGGGCATCCACGACGAGTCGTTCGTGCCGTTCCTGCGGCCGTGGACCCACGAGCCCGACGGTGAGCGTCAGCGCCAGTCGCTGCAGTACTACTGGCGTTGCTGGTCGCAGTGGAGCGCGGCGTCGTGGGACCTGCCCCTGTCGGTGTGGGTCGACGGCGAACTGGTCGGGTCGCAATCGATGATGGCCGAGCACTTCGGCGTGACCCATGCCTTCGAGACCGGATCGTGGATGGGCCCAGCCCACCAGGGTCAGGGGATCGGCAAGGAAATGCGAGCCGCGGCCCTGCACCTCGGGTTCGAGGGCCTCGGCGCGACCCGGGCCCACACCGGCGCCATCGAGGGCAACGAGCGATCGCTGGGAGTCACCCGCTCGATCGGCTACGAGCCGAACGGTCAACTGATCAAGGATCGGCTCGGCGAACGGATCGTCGTGCACGAATACCGACTCGACCGCGCCGATTGGCAGCGGCAGCGCCGCGACGACATCACCATCGAAGGTCTCGAACCCTGCCTCGAGCAGTTCGGACTGGTCGGATGACCCCAGTGCACCCGTGACCGAGCGAGTCAGCCAATGACCACGCCCATGCTGGTCGGCGGGCTCGACGGCTGCCGGACCGGCTGGGTGCTGGCCACAGCCTTAGCCGCCGACGACGGCCGGGTGGTGGCCGGCACGGCACGCGTACGGGTCATCGCCACCTTCCGCGACGCCGTCGCGCTCGTGCTCGACGGCACCCTGGCGGCGCTCAGCGTCGACATGCCCATCGGGCTGCCCGACGCCGGGCCCCGCGCGGCCGACCGCGCCGCGCGGGCACGGTTGGGTCCCCGGCGGTCGTCGGTGTTTCCCACCCCGTGCCGCGCCGTGCTCGATGCGACCGACTATCCCGACGCGCTGACCCGATCCCGCGCCGCATCCGGCAAGGGCCTGTCGAAGCAGTCGTTCAACCTGTTGGCCAAGATCGCCGAGGTCGACGAAGTCATGACGCCGGCGTTGCAGGACCACATCTTCGAGTGCCATCCCGAGACGGCCTTCGCCCACCTGGCCGGACAGCCGATCACCACGACCAAACGCCAGGCCGACGGACGAATCGAACGCCACGCCCTGCTGCGACCCGAACTGGGCGACACCATCGGGCTGGCGACTCCCCCACCCCCGGGATGCCAGCCCGACGACGTGCTCGATGCCCTGGTGGTCGCCGTGATCGCCGGTCGGTTCGTGGCCGGCCGGGTCGAGCACCTCGGCGACGGCGCCGTCGATGCCCGCGGCCTGCGGATGGAGATCGTCGTCTAGCCGAACGGCCGATCAAAACCCCCGAGACGGGCGCTGGCGTTCCGTGGCAAGATCGGGTCCACATGCAACGACTGACCGGACTCGACGACGGCTTCTTGTGGATGGAGACACCCACGTCGTACATGCACGTGGCGAGCCTCATCGTGGTCGATGGGCAAACGATCGACGGACCCCTCACCTTCGAGCGGGTGCGGCGGCTCTACGAGAGCCGGCTCGACTACGCACCCCCGTTTCGCCGGCGACTGGTGTCGGTGCCATTCGGCATCCACCATCCGCTTTGGATCGAGGACCCCGACTTCGACCTCAACTGGCACCTGCGCCACATCACCCTGCCGGCTGACCACGGCGGCATGGGCCAGCTCACCGACCTGGCCGCCAAGCTCGTCGCCATCCCCCTCGACCGCACCCGCCCACTGTGGGAGATGTGGTTCATCGACGGCATCGACGACGGTCACGTCGGGCTGCTCACCAAGGTGCACCACGCCGCCATCGACGGCGCGTCAGGCGAAGAGCTCATGGTCGCCATCCTCGACCTCGAAGCCGATCCCGAACCGCGACCCGAGCCCGCCGTCGCATGGACCGCTGATCCGATGCCGACCGACACCGAGATGCTGGCCCACGCGACCTGGTCGCTAGCCCAACAGCCGGTCAAGGCGGTTGCGGCGATCCGCCGAACCGTCGAGGTCGCTCTGCGGCTTCGCGACCAGAACCGCCAGCACGTGCTGACCGCGCCACCCGCGCCGTTCAGCGCGCCGGCCACGTCGATGAACGGCCCCCTGACCACCGAGCGCAGCTTTGCCGCTTCGTCGCTGTCACTCGTCGACGTCAAAGCCATCAAGAACGCCTTCGGCTGCACTGTCAACGACGTGGTGCTCACCATGTGCGCTGGCGCATTGCGGCGCTACTTCGACGAGCGGGACGAAACACTCGATGGTGCGGTCGTGGCCATGATCCCCATCTCGGTGCGTTCCGATGAGCAGAAGGGAACCCACGGCAACCAGGTGTCGATGATGCTGTCGTCGCTGGCCACCGATCTCGACGATCCGGTCGACCGGCTCGAGCACATCCACTCGAACATGAAGTCGGCCAAGGAACAGCAGAACGCGATCGGGGCCGAGATCCTGCAGGAGTGGGCCGACTTCGCCGCGCCGGCCATCTTCGGTCGGGCGGCGCGGCTCTACTCGAACTCGAACTCGGCCCGTCATCGACCCATGTTCAACGTGGTGATCTCGAACGTGCCTGGACCCCCCTTCCCGCTCTATGTGGCCGGCGCCGAAGTACTCGACACCTATCCCATGGGCCCCATCTTCGAGGGCTTCGGCCTGAACATCACCCTGATGAGCTATCGCGATCGGGTCGACTTCGGCCTGGTCGCCTGCCCCGAACTGGTGCCCGACGTGTGGCGCATCGCCGACGGCCTGCGCGACGCCCTCGACGAGCTGCGGGTCGCCGCCGAGCAGCGCGTGCAACACCAGGCCGCCGATCTGGCGGCCGCCGACACCGCCGAATCCTGATTGCTCAGCCCGACCGTTTGGTCGGTCGATCGTTCGGGTCGGTCGACGCGGTCAGCGGGCCGTGAGCGCCGATCGCAGCCGGGCGGCCATGGCCGCCGCGTCGGCGTCGTCGTCGT
>JAYUBX010000632.1:0-2947 GCA_043740665.1 Candidatus Neomicrothrix sp. | reverse complement strand
GCGCAACATCATCGCCGAACGAGTGCTCGGGCTGCCCCACGATGTCGATGTCCAGACCGGCCTCACCTGGGCCGAAGCCCACCACGCGTGACACGCTGGACCCCACTCGACTCACCCCGACCCCGACCGACCCTGCACGAGGAGCATCACCATGGCCCAACGAAACGACGAGGTGCTGTTCAAGCAGCACGGTCAGGTCGTCGCGGCCCATGACCTGCCCGGCATCGCTGCGGGGACGCCCGGCAAGGTGCTGTTGATCAACGGATTGTCGTGGGTGCGTTACCGGGTGCTGTTCGAGGGCCGCATCGAGCGCGGCATGCTCAGTGCCGGTGACCTGACCACGCCGGAAGCTTGGGCGGCTGAGCAACGCGCGGTTCAGGCCGCCGAACGCACGGCTGAGCGTGAGGCGCGCCGAGTGGCCGCCGCCGCGACCGCCGAAGCCGCAACCACGAACGGGACTGACATCGAAGGGAACGCAGCATGAAGCTCGGGATGCAGGTGCCGTACGCCGGAGACTTCAAGAAGTCGGCCCAGCTGGTGCAGGACTACGAGAAGGCCGGGCTCGACATCGTCTGGGTCGCTGAGGCCTATGGCTTCGACGGTCCGTCGATGATGGGATATCTGGCGGCGAAGACCGAGACGATCGAGATCGGCTCGGCGATCCTGCCGATCTACACCCGCACCCCGGCGCTGCTCGCCCAGACGGCGGCGGGTCTCGACTTCGTGAGCGACGGCCGTTTCATCCTGGGCATCGGCGCTTCGGGTCCACAGGTGATCGAAGGGTTCCACGGTGTGCCGTATCAGGCGCCGCTCGGCCGCACCCGCGAGATCATCGACATCTGCCGCATGGCCTGGAAGCGCGAGAAGTTGGTCTACGACGGGAAGTACTACACGCTGCCGTTGCCGCCCGAGCAGGGCACCGGGCTGGGCAAGCCGCTCAAGTTCATCACCCATCCGGTTCGGGACTCGATCCCGATCTACATCGCGTCGCTCGGCCCCAAGAACGTCGAGATGACGGCGGAGCTGGCCGATGGCTGGCTGCCGCTCTTCTACATCCCCGAACGGGCCCATGACGTGTGGGGCGACGACCTGGCCGCCGGCGCGGCCAAACGCTCACCCGATCTGGGCCCACTCGAGATCGTGGCCGGTGGACTGGTGGCGATCGGCGAGGACGCGGCCAAGGTGGCCGAGTTCGCCCGTCCGATGGTGGCGCTCTATGTCGGTGGCATGGGTGCCCGCGGCAAGAACTTCTACAACGATCTGGCCTGCCGCTACGGCTACGAGGCCGAAGCCAAGGAGATCCAGGACCTCTATCTCGACGGCAAGAAGGACGAGGCCGCGGCCAAGGTGCCCGACGAGCTGCTGGCCCTCACCAACCTGTGCGGCCCTGAGGGCTGGGTCAAGGAGCGGATCGCTGCGTTCAAGGAAGCCGGTGTCGGCACCCTGAACCTCACCCCGGTCGGCCCCGACGCCACCGACACCATCGAGAAGATCAAGGCCTGGTCCGAATAGTCCGGCCCCCACCCGAACCTTTCAAGTTCCCGAACCTTCCCCGTTTTTGCGCACCCCAGTGCGCAAAAACACTGAAGGTTCGGATCTTTGGTGAGGGCAAAGGCGATTTAGGTGAGGGTGGCGACGCGGGCGAGGACGGCTTCAGCTTCGGCGACGATCTGACCGACCAGGTCGCCCGCGGGCACCAGCGTGTGGATGGCACCGGCGCCCTGGCCGGCCGGCCAGAACTCCTTGTCGGGATCGATGTCGGCCGCCGATTCGTCGAGTCCGAGATGGTTGGCTCCGTCGTTCATCGACCGCATGAACTGGGCCGGGAACGGCTGCAGATCGGCCGGGTGCTCGTCCCAGTACTGGGTATAGCCGTTGCGGACGACCCGACAGGTCTTGCCGGTGTAACCGCGTGAGACGACGGTGCCGTCCTCGCCGATTCGCAGCAGTGCGTCCTTGTAGCCGGGGACGGCGCGGGCTTCGGGAGTGGCGATGAAGCGGGTGCCCATCCAGACCCCGTCGGCGCCCAGAGCCAGGGCGGCGGCCAGGCCCCGACCGTCGAACAGGCCGCCCGCGGCCACGACTGGCACCCGGTCGCCCACCGCGTCGACGACCTGCGGTACCAGGGCCATGGTGGCGACCTGACCGGTGTGACCGCCGGCCTCGGTGCCCTGGGCCACGACGATGTCGCAGCCGGCCTCGACGGCGGCCGTCGCATGGCGGACCTTGCCGCACATGTTCATGACCAGCACGTTGTGGCGGTGGCACAGCTCGATCACATCGCGGGGCACGCCCAGGCCGGCCACGAACACCCGCCCGCCACCGTCGATGATGGCCTGTACCTGCGCTTCCATGTCACCCGGGGCGGCGGTCAGCAGGTCAACGCCGAAGGGCTTGTCGGTCAGGGTGCGCACCGCTGCGATCTCGTCGATCATCTTGTCGAGCCCCATGGTCGACGCGCCCATGCAGCCGAAGCCGCCGGCCTCGCTGACCGCGGCGACGAGCGGGGCGTACGAGACGCCACCCATGCCGGCGAGCATCACCGGGTGGTCGATTTCGAGGATGTCAGTCAGTCGGGTGCGCATGGTCGGCATGGTAGGTCGACCGGCGAGATGGTCCGGCCGATTAACCGACAGGATCGCCCGGTCAGCGATAGGCGCCGGCGCCTCGGAACGAATGGGTACGCCAGCGACTCGGGGTCACCGCCAGTGAACGCGGGTAGTCCTCGAACATCCAGCGGGCGAAGTTCCTTCGTGTCCACGGGGTGAGTCCGGCGGTGCCGATGGCCAGCTCGGCACCGATTGCCGAGCTCAGCCCACGACTCAGCAGACCGGCGAACCGGTGGTCAGTGATCAGCTCACGGTCGACCGTCTGCTGGTACCGGGCGGTGATCCGCAGCGGACTACCCCCCGCCAGAATCGCTTCGGCCGCCCAGATCCCGGTGGCC
>JAYUBX010000631.1:0-1561 GCA_043740665.1 Candidatus Neomicrothrix sp. | reverse complement strand
ACGACCCGACCGACCGGGACCGGCTGGTGTCGGAGTTGGTCGACGACGCCTACGAGCTGGTGTGGGCGGCCGAGGACCTCGTCGACGGTGGTCTGGTGCGGGGGTGTTGAGTTCTTTGTGTGAGGTGCCCGAACCACAATGAGAGGACACCAAGAATGGCGACTGTTGAGAGCGAGATCGAGATGGTGGCGAAGCCGTTGATCGACGAGGCAGCGTTGGACAAGTTGATGGCCCATATCGAGTCTGAGGGCCTTGAGCTCCTCGGGCCCGATGGGGTGTTGACCGATCTGACGTCGCGGATCATGAACCGGGCGATGGAGGCCGAGTTGGCCGACCATCTCGGTTACGAGTCGGGTGACCCGGCCGGCCACGGCTCAGGTAACAACCGCAATGGCACGTCGGCCAAGACGGTGCTGACTGATGCGGGGGCGGTCCCGGTGAAGGTCCCTCGGGACCGCAACGGCGAGTTCGAACCGAAGCTGGTCCCCAAGCACGCCCGACGTCTCGAGGGGTTCAACGACATCGTGTTGTCGCTGATCTCGAGGGGCATGACGACCCGTGACGTCCAAGCCCACCTGGCCGCCGCCTACAAGGTCGACATCTCACCCGAGCTGATCTCCAAGATCACTGACGCGGTGCTCCCCGAGCTGCGGGCGTGGCAAGCCCGGCCCCTCGACGCGATGTATCCGATCATGTACCTGGACGCGATCGTGGTGAAGGTCCGCACTGATGGCCGTGTCACGAACCGGCCCGTCTACATCGCCATGGCCATCGACCTCGATGGCTGCAAGCACGTGCTGGGCCTATGGCTCGGCACCGGTGACGAGGGCGCCAAGTACTGGCTGAGCGTCCTCACCGAGCTACGGAACCGGGGTGTGGTCGACGTGTTGATCGTCTGCTGCGACGGGCTCACCGGGTTCGGTGATGCCATCGAAGCCGTCTGGCCCCAAGCCATCGTGCAGACCTGCGTGGTCCACCTGATCCGCAACTCGATCCGTTTCGCGTCCTACAAGGACCGGCGGGCGATCGTGAAGGCACTCAAGCCGATCTACACCGCCCCCACCGTCGATGCAGCTGCCCAAGCCCTCGACGATTTCGAGGCCGCCTGGGGCGGCTCCTACGGGGCGATCGTCGAGTTGTGGCGCCGGCACTGGGAACGGTTCATCCCGTTCCTCGACTTCGATCCGGCGGTCCGCAAGATCATCTACACGACCAACGCCATCGAGTCGCTGAACTACCAGCTCCGCAAGGTCACCAAGACCCGCGGCTCGTTCCCCACCGACGACGCCGTCCTGAAAATCTTCTACCTGGCCATCGACAACATCGGCCACCACCGAGGAGGCGAACTCGGCAGCCACACCCAAGGCTGGAAACAAGCACTCAACGCCTTCGCCGTCGCGTTCCCCGGCCGGATCCCCGACACCCTGAGCTGACCACCTCACACAAAATTCTTGACAGGCTCTCTGGTGCTCACCGAGACGCAGGCCGACGCGGTCGCTCTGTTGGCGCTCGTGGCCGGCCAGGACGTCGAGCCCGGTGACGGGCCAGGCCAGTGGCGCAT
>JAYUBX010000630.1:0-9242 GCA_043740665.1 Candidatus Neomicrothrix sp. | reverse complement strand
GTCGGTTTCGCGGTGACCGGACAGGCGATGGCGCGAGCGTTGTCGGCCCGCGGCAGCCACGTGGTGGTCGTAGACGACCATCCCTCACCGGCTGTGCGCCGGGCAGCAGAATTGGCCGCCGTGGAACTGGTCGAGGCGCCTTCGGTCGATGACCTGGCGGCCCTCGTGGCCGCCGTCGACGCGGTGCTGCCCAGCCCCGGGGTGCCGGATCGTCATCCGGTCTTCGTCGCGGCCCGGGCCGCGGGCGTGCCAGTGCTGAGCGAGTTCGATCTGGCCGCCCGGTGGGACGACCGGCCGCTGCTGGCCGTGACCGGTACCGATGGCAAGACGACGGTCACCACCATGATCACCGACATGCTCAATGCGTCGGGCCTTCGAGCGTTGGCGGTCGGCAACACCGACGTGCCGTTGGTCGAGGCGATCGACCGCGACGACCTCGACGTGTTCGTCGTCGAGGCCTCGTCGTTTCGGTTGGGTCACACCGATCGGTTCGAACCGGCGGTTGCGACCTGGCTGAACCTGGCCGAGGATCATCTCGATGTTCACGAGTCGATCGAGCGCTACGGCGACGCGAAGGCGCGGATCTGGGCCGACCTTGGGCCCGGTAGCGGCGTCGCGGTGGCCAACGCCGATGATCCCGCGGTGATGGCCCGGGTCAATCCGGCCAGCCGCACCGTCACCTACGGCATCGAGCGGCCGGCCGACTATCACCTCGAGGGGTCGGTGCTGGTCACCGAGGACGGCACGCCCATCATCGATCGCCATGACTTGTGGCGTGACCTGCCCCACGATGTCGGCAACGCCCTGGCCGCATCGGCCACGGCCCTCGAGGGGGGCGCCACCCTCGACGGGGTACGCACTGCGTTGCGATCGTTCGGTGGTCTGAACCACCGGGTGTCGCTCGTTGCATCCGCCGGCGGCGTGCGCTGGTACGACGACTCGAAGGCCACCGCGCCACACGCCACCCTCGCCGCCGTTCGCGGTTTCGACTCGGTCGTGCTGATCGCCGGCGGCCACAACAAGGGTCTCGATCTCTCGGTGCTGGCCGAAGCGAGCGACCACATCCGTGCTGTCGTGGCCATCGGCGCGGCAGCCGACCAGGTAGACGACGCCTTTGCCGGCGTGCGGCCGGTCGTGAGGGCGGCCTCGATGGCCGACGCGGTCCGGCTCGCGCACGACCTGGCCCGGTCGGGTGACGCGGTGCTGCTCTCGCCGGGGTGCGCATCGTTCGACTGGTACGACAGCTACGGCGAACGGGGCGACGACTTCGCCGCATCGGTGCTCGCCCTGCTCGAAATCGATCCACGATGAGCCGCTCCGATCGCACCCGCACGGCGCCGGCTCCGCGCTCGTCGGCCAAGCTCGGGTCGACCAAGGTCGCCGCGGCCAAGCCGAGGCCGAAGCCGGCGACGAAGGGCCGTCGGTTGCTGGGCGGGCCCTCGGGGCGCCGCTCGCCGACGTTCGTCTTCCTGCTGGCGGTGGTGCTGGTCATCAACCTGATCGGCCTGGCGATGGTGCTGTCGGCCTCGTCGGTCACCGCCCTGTACGAGTACGGCTCGAGCTGGTACCTGTTCAAGCGTCAGCTGCTCTGGCTGGCTCTCGGGCTCGGGGCCATGGTCACGATCATGCGGGTCGACTACCACTGGTGGCGCCGGTGGACCACGTTGCTGCTGGTCGGATCGGGCCTGCTCATGGTGGCGGTGATGGTGCCGGGTCTCGGCGTCAACGTGAATGGTTCGTCCCGCTGGCTGGGCTACGGCATCGTGCGCATCCAGCCGTCCGAGTTCGCCAAGCTGGCGGTGTTGTTGTTCGTGGCCGACCTGCTGGCCCGCCGAGCCGACAAGGTCGGCAACTGGCGGGTGACCCTGCAGCCGGTTCTGGTCGTGTTCGCCATCTTCGCCCTGTTGCTGATGCTGCAACCCAACCTGGGCACCACCATCATCCTCGGCGCCATCGTCTTCATGATGCTGTTCGCCAGCGGCGTGGCCATCAAGCCGCTGCTCGGTACGTTCGCCGTCGGCGGTGTGCTGGCCACGCTGGCCGCGACCCTCGAGACGTATCGTTGGCGCCGACTGAAGGGGTTCATCGACCCCTGGAAAGACGCCCAGAACACCGGGTACCAGACGATTCAGTCACAGGTCGCCATCGCCCACGGTGGCATCACCGGCAGCGGGCTCGGTCAGAGCCGAGCCAAGTACGGCTTTCTGCCGTTCGCCCACACCGACTTCATCTTCGCCATCATCGCCGACGAGCTCGGCCTGATCGGGGCCCTGCTGGTCGTCATCCTGTTCATCGCCCTCGGGGTGGCCGGGGTGCGCGCCGCCCTACAGGCGCCTGACCGCTACGGCATGCTGATCGCCACCGGCATCACCGCGTGGATCCTGATCCAGGCCTTCGTCAACATCGGAGCGGTCGTGGGTGTGCTGCCCATCACCGGTGTGCCTCTGCCGTTCGTGTCGTTCGGCGGGTCGTCGCTGGTGGTCACCATGGCGGCGGCCGGCCTGCTGCTGAGCGTGTCGCGCCAGGCTCGTTGATGACGGGCACGTTCGCGTGCATCGCCGGCGGGGGGACCGCCGGCCACCTGCTTCCCGGCCTGGCCGTGGCGGAGGCGTTGGTCGAGGCCGGCCACCCTCGCGAATCAATCCACTTCGTCGGCGGTGAGCGCGGCCCCGAGACGACCATGGTGCCTGCCGCCGGCTTTGGGCTCACCAGCCTGCCCGGCCGCGGCATCCCCCGAAAGGTGTCGTGGCCGAGCGTGGTCGCCGCCGTCGGCGTGGCCCGCGGCACGCTGGCCGGGGTGGGGCTCGTACGCCGGCTGCGGCCACGGGTCGTGGTGGTGCTGGGTGGCTATGCCGCGGTGCCCTGCGTGATCGGGGCGATCCTGTGGCGCGTGCCGATGGTGATCATGGAACAGAACGCCCGGGCCGGAGCAGCCAATCGCCTGGCGGGGGCCTTTGCCCGGGCCGCGGCGGTGCCGTTCGCCGAGACCGACCTGCGGCGAGCGGTGGTCACCGGAAATCCGGTGCGGCCCGAGATCCTGGCCGTCGACCGGGCCCGCGATCACGGCATGGCCCGAGAACGGTTGGGCTTACCGGCCGACCGGCTCGTCGTGGCCGTCTTCAGTGGATCGCTGGGCTCACGCCGTATCAACCAAGCGGTGCAGGGGCTGGTCGAGCGGTGGGTGACCCGCGGCGACATCGCCATCTATCACGTGATCGGGGCCCGAGATTGGGACGCGGCCGAGACCCACGTCGAAGCCGAGGGGCACGACCAGGCTGGGGGCCAGAACGGGTCAGGCCACCTCTGGTACCGCGCCGTGCGGTACGAGGACCGGATGCCCGATCTGCTGGCCGCGGCCGATGTGGTCGTGTCGCGGGCCGGTGGTTCGACCTTCGCCGAGCTGGCCCAGGTGGGGTTGGCATCCATCCTGGTGCCGTTGCCCATTGCGACCCGTGATCATCAGACGGCGAACGCCGAAGTGCTGGTGCGGGTCGGTGCCGCGGTGCGGGTGCCCGATGCCGAGTTCGACACCGACCGGCTCGAGACCGAGCTGGATCGGCTGCTCGCCGATCCGGGCAGACTGGACGCCATGGCCGCCGCCGCTCACACCTTGGCCCACCCCGATGCCGCGGCGCGGGTGGCCGCGCTCGTCCAAGAACATGCTCGCCGTGGCTGACGATCGGCCTGTCACCGTCGATTTGCCGCCCGACTTCGTGCCGGCGCTCGATCTGCGCGTGCCCTGCCGGGTGCACGTCGTCGGTATCGGTGGTGCCGGCATGAGTGCCATCGCCACCGTGCTGGCATCCATGGGCCACCAGGTGTCGGGCAGCGACCTGAAGGACTCGAGTGGGCTCGAACGGCTGCGGTCACTCGGCATCGCCGTCACCATCGGCCACGATGCCGCCAATGTACCGGCTCAGCTCGACGCGCTGACGATCTCGACGGCGGTGCCCGCCACCAACCCCGAAGTCGTCGAGGCCCTCAACCGGGGGCTGCCGGTCCTGCGTCGGGCGGACTCGCTGGCGTCGATCGCCGCCACCCGCCACGCCGTCGCCGTGGCCGGCACCCACGGCAAGACCACGACCTCGTCCATGCTCGCCCTGGTGCTGATCGAGGCCGGTCTGCGACCCTCGTTCATCATCGGCGGCGACGTCAACGAGATTGGTTCCGGCGCGGCCTGGGACGAGGGCGAGCTGCTGGTGGTCGAGGCCGACGAGAGCGACGGGACCTTTCTCGAGCTTCCCCGCCAGGCCGCCATCATCACCAACCTCGAACCTGATCACCTCGAGTTCTACGGTGGATTCGACGGGTTGCAGGCGGCCTTCGTGCGGTTCATCGGCGAGACGCCAGGCCCGCGGGTGGTCTGCATCGACGACCCGCTCGCCGCCGAACTGGCTCGGGTCGCCGGGGCCACGACCTATGGCACCGATGCGGCCGCCGACTATCGGATGGTCGATCTGCAGGGTGGCCGAGCGGGCTCGACCTTTACCCTGGTCCGCGATGGCATCGAGTTGGGTGAGCTGCACGTGCCCATCGCTGGTGCCTACAACGCCCGCAACGCCACCGCGGCCGTGGTCATGGGCCTCGAGCTCGGAGCGTCGTTCGAGGCGGGGCGGGCCGCGCTGGCCCGGTTCGCCGGTGTCGCCCGTCGGTTCGAGCATCGGGGCGAGGTCGACGGTGTCACCTTCATCGACGACTACGCCCACCTTCCGAGTGAAGTGTCCAGCGTGCTGGCCGCGGCCCGAGAAGGTGACTGGGCTCGGGTGGTCTGCGTGTTCCAGCCCCATCGCTACAGCCGTACTGAGGCGCTCTGGCCCGATTTCGCCGACGCCTTCGTTGACGCCGACCTGCTGGTCGTGACCGACATCTATGCGTCCGGAGAGTCACCTCGGCCTGGCGTCTCGGGTCAGCTGGTGGCCCAGGCCGTGCTCGACGCGCATCCGTGGCGGCGACTGGCCTACCTGCCTCGTCGGGTCGACATCGTCGCGTACCTCAACCACGAGTTGCGCCCCGGCGATCTGTGTTTGTCCCTCGGCGCCGGCGATCTCACCTCGTTGCCCCAAGAGGTCCAGGACCAGTTGCGCGTACGTCGCTCCGACGGGGTCGAGCTGGTGGGCGGGCGTCCGGCGACGGCGTCGTGAGTTCGGTGTCGGACGAAGCGGCGGTCGGGGCGGCGGCGGCTGGCCTCGGAGCCTTGGCCCAGCGTCAGGTCTCCCTGGCGGGCTACACGACCTATCGGGTTGGGGGTCCGGCGTCGATCTTCGTCGACGTGGCCGACGAGTCGGTGCTGGCATCGGTGGCCGCCGTCGTGGCCGCGACCGGCGTTTCGGTGTTGGTCGTCGGGCGGGGATCGAACCTGTTGGTGGCCGACACGGGTTTTCTCGGTGTGGCCCTCGTGCTGGGTGGAGCCTTCGCCGCAGTCGACCTGCCTCACGCCGGATCCGTAGCGGCCGGCGGGGCGCCAACGGGGGAGTCCGTCGACCAGGGCGAGGGCGAGCCCGTCCTGGTTGTGGCCGGCGCGGCGGCCAGTCTGCCGGTGGTGGCGCGTCGCACTGCGGCGGCGGCACTCACCGGGTTCGAATGGGCGGTGGGTGTGCCCGGCTCGATAGGAGGTGCGGTGCGTATGAATGCCGGCGGCCACGGCTCCGACATGGCCGAAACACTGGTGAGGGTCCGCGTACTCGACCTCGGGACGGGGGAGGATGGATGGGTGCCGGCCACTGCCCTCGAGCTCTCGTATCGCCAGTCGCGCGTCGGGCCGTCCCAGGTGGTGCTGGCGGCCGAACTGGCCCTTCACCACGGCGACCGCGATCAGTCCGAGGCGCTGGTGGCCGACATCGTCGGCTGGCGGCGGGCCAACCAGCCTGGCGGCGCCAATGCCGGGTCGGTCTTCACCAATCCGCCGGGCGATTCGGCCGGTCGACTGATCGACGCCGCCGGGTGCAAGGGTTTGCGCATCGGGTCGGCCGAGGTCTCGTCCAAGCACGCCAACTTCATCCAGGTCGATGGTTCGGGTCGGGCCGCTGATGTGCGGGCCCTCATGGTCGAGGTCGCTCGTCGGGTCGAGGTCGACCTTGGCGTTCGCCTGCAGGCCGAGACCCGGATGGTCGGTTTCGACGACCCTCGACGTCGAATCGAGGGTTCGTGAGCGTCCGCACCCTCGACCGACCTGCCGCGCCAACCCGGGCACCCGGCGGCGTCGATCCGCGAATCCAGGCTCGCCGGGACGAGGTCGACCGCACGCGGCGCCGGCGTCGCCAGCTTCGCTTGATCGTCTTGGGTGGGGTGGTGGCGCTCGGTGGCCTGATCTACTTGGTCACCCACAGTGCGCTGCTCGACGTCGATCGGGTTCAGATCGGTGCCACCGATCACGTCTCGGCCGACGAGATCAGCCAGACCTCCGGGGTCCGGCCCGGTGATCACCTGATCGACGTCGACCCGGGCAGGGTGCGCAACCGGTTGATGGCCCTGCCGTGGGTCGCCGACGCCAAGGTCGGCATCGAATGGCCGGCCGGCAACGTGCACATCGACGTGACCGAACGGCTGCCGGTGGCGGCAGCATCCGACGGGGCCGGTGCGTGGACGCTGGTCGATGCCAGTGGGCGCGCCGTCACCGCGGCCCCGGCCGGAGACCCTGGACTCATCGCCATCGAGGGGCTGGCCCCGGCCGGTCCGGGGGCCGACCTCGGGTCGGCCGCCACGGCGCCCTTGCAGCTCATCACCAGCCTGGCTCCGGGTCTACGCAGCCGCATCGTCTCGGTGGTGGTGGCGGCCGATGGCACGCTCTCGCTCAAAGCCCGGCCGGACGTGCTGATCAAGCTGTGCGCCCCTGACCAGATCGACGCCAAGCTCCGCAGTCTCACCACCTTCTTCGCCCAGGTCGACGAGTCCAACCTGGCCACGGTCGACGCCTGTGTGCCTGAGACGCTGAAGGCCACTCGCCACCCGGGGGGTGGTTGACCTGATGTCGGCGCACCACCTACGCTGTCAACCACGACCTGAGGTTGACATAACCCTCAACCAGAGGTCGAGACTTCTCTTTCACCGGCTCGCACCCGCCGGTCGGCGATGAACCCGCCGGGTCGGCGCCCCACCCGATCGCCTCGTTCCACCGCTTCTGCTTCCCCTGGTCGGCCTGTCGCCCGTCTCTTCGATGTCGATGATCCGCCAGCGCCTGACGAACACCGCACCAACGATCCCTTACCCGTAGCAGTAACCCTTCCCGCTCCCATCCTGGAGGTCGCGAGAACCATGGCCGGCAATCCGCAGAACTATCTCGCGGTCATCAAGGTCGTCGGCATCGGCGGCGGTGGCGTCAACGCCGTCAACCGCATGATCGATGCCGGGCTCAAGGGCGTCGAGTTCATCGCCGTCAACACCGATGCCCAAGCCCTTCTCATGAGCGACGCCGACGTCAAGCTCGACATCGGCCGCGAGCTCACCAAAGGTCTGGGCGCCGGTTCTGATCCCGAGGTCGGCCAGCAGGCCGCCGACGAGCACCGCGAAGAGATCGAAGAGGTGCTCAAGGGTGCCGACATGGTCTTCATCACCGCCGGCAAGGGCGGCGGCACCGGCACCGGTGCGGCGCCGGTCATCGCCGAGGTCGCCAAGGGCTTGGGCGCCCTCACCATCGGTGTGGTCACCCGCCCGTTCGGTTTCGAGGGACGTCGCCGTTCGGTGCAAGCCGAACAGGGCATCCAGAAGCTCAAGGAAAAGGTCGACACCCTCATCGTCATCCCCAACGATCGGTTGCTGACCGTGTCGAACGAGAAGACGTCGGTGCTCAACGCCTTCAAGATGGCCGACGAGGTGTTGTTGCAGGGCGTGCAGGGCATCACCGACCTCATCACGACACCGGGCCTCATCAACACCGACTTCGCCGACGTCAAGATGATCATGAGCGATGCCGGTTCGGCCCTCATGGGCATCGGGTACGGCTCGGGCGAGGGTCGGGCGCTCAACGCCGCTCGGGCCGCCATCTCCAGCCCGCTGCTCGAGGCGTCGATCGAGGGTGCCCGCGGCATCCTGCTCACCATCGCCGGTGGCAGCGACCTGGGCCTGTTCGAGGTCAACGAAGCGGCCGAGGTCATCCATGGCGTGGCCCACGCCGACGCCAACATCATCTTCGGCACGGTCATCGACGATGAGATGGGCGACGAGGTGCGGGTGACCGTCATCGCGGCGGGCTTCGACCGGTGGGACGATCCCAAGGCCGCTGGTGGCGCGACCTCGAGCCGTCCCGGGCGGCGGGCCGATCTCGAGCCGGTCACCGACGTGTTCGGCACCGACGATGATGACGACGATCTCGGCATCGACGGCGACGAGGGTGACTTCGACGTGCCCTCGTTCCTGAAGTAGCCGAACCCTCGACGGGGTTCAGTGCCGGGTCGCCGTAGCCTCGTCGGATGGCCACCTGGCAGACGGAGACGCCGACCGGCGTGATCCTCACCCATACGACGACACGGGTCGAGGGCGATTTCGCCATCGACGGTGAGCCGACGGCGCTGGCCGAGCGCCGCCGGATAGTGGCCGATCGGCCCTGGGTCTGGGTGCGCCAGGTGCACGGGTCCGATGTCGTGGTGGCGACCCGCGAGAACGCGGCCGAGATCGCCGGCACCGAAGCCGATGCCCTGGTGACGGCCGACCCTGAGCTGGTGCTGTCGATCCAGACCGCAGACTGCGTGCCCCTCACGTTCTGGAGCGACGAGGGGGTGGTCGGTGCGGCCCACGCCGGCTGGCGGGGCTTGGAGGCCGGGGTGGTCGAGCGCACGATCGAGGCCATGTGGGCCTTGGGGGCCGGCGTGATCCAGGCTCGCACCGGCCCGTTCATCGAAGGCGCGTGCTACGAGTTCGGCCCATCCGATCTCGACCGGCTGGTCGCTCGGTTCGGTGATGAGGTGCGGGCCACAACCTGCGATGGCCGACCGGGTCTCGACCTGTTCGCCCTGACCGATGCCGCGGTGATCGACCGCACGCACCCGGCGTGGCCGGTCGGTTTGCAGGGTGACTCGGCCTGCACGGCGTGTGACGCGGACCGGTACTTTTCGCATCGGGCCCGGGCTGACTCGGGCCGCATGGCCACGATCGTTTGGCGCGAGCGGTCCTACGAGCGGGCGATGGCCGCCCGGTGACCGACTCGACGATCGACGTGGGACTGGTGGCCCAACGAGTGGAGGCAGTGCGGGCGCGGATAGAGGCGGCTGGCGGCGGGGCCGAGATCGAGATCCTGGCTGTCACCAAAG
>JAYUBX010000629.1:0-3141 GCA_043740665.1 Candidatus Neomicrothrix sp. | reverse complement strand
TTCGCCTGGGCTCACCCCGCCAGACTACGAGCAGCCGACCCAGTTCGGCCCAACTGCCGAGACCAACCGGCCGAATCAGGTCAGCGGACCGACCGGTCGCATCACGTGAGCAGACTGTCGACCGTCGCCTCGCCGGTGCGGTAGCGGCGAGTGAGCTCGGCCTGCAGCGCATCGATGCGCTCGAAGAACGCCCGGCGCCGCTCGGACACCCGGTGCTCGAAATCGGTGAGCCGATCCTGCAGCTCGAGCAGGTCACGGTCGCCCAGGTTGGTGACGTCTGCGATGGCGCCGCCCCCGACCAGGGCGTCGAGCTCGCCGGCCAGAACGGGATCGATGTCGACCGGTTCGAGCGACTGCGAGAGTCGACCGTTGCCTGGCGGCCGAGGCCCGTCGGCCAGGATGCCCGGCAGTTCGTCGATCAGAGCGGCCCGGTCGGGTTGGCCGCCGACCTCGCGGCGCACCAGATCGCGCCCGACGATGTCGAGCGGACCTTGCACCATTCGCCGCAGGTACGACAGCCCGGTCTCGACGACCACGCACTCGTCTCGTCGAGCCCGAACCGATTCGATCGGCAGGTCCTCGAGGTCGGCAAGGTAGTCGGGCTGCAACAGGCGATCGGATTCGGCGGTCATCGGCGCCTCGGGTGCGTCAGGAGGAGGTGAGCAATCAGCGATAGGCAAATCAGGCGAGCCTGGTGATCGTAGCCAGCCGTCGTTACGTTCGCCGTCAGCCCAGGTAGCTCCACAGACCGCAGGCCCACAACGGCCCGACCAGCAGCAACGAGTCGACGCGTCGCAGCGCCGGCACCCGGGCGTCCGGCGACGGCAGCAGGGCGGTGGCCACGACCTGGCCCAGCGGGCACAGCGCGGCGGCCATGCCCCCGAAGATCCAGGCCGACCCCATATCGAAGGGCGGGAAGGCGAAGACGCCGATGGCGAAGGTGACGACGACCACCGCGGCGATGCCGGCGACCGGCCCTTCGACCGGCGTGTTGGCCCCCGTGCCGACCAGGAAATCACCGACGTCGTAGGCGCAGAGCAACAACAGCAATGAGACGGCCGCGCCGATCTCGAGGTGGCGGATGATCACGAACGAGGCACCCGCCAGGCCGACCACATACCCGCACTGCAGGGTGAGCCCGGCATCAGCGATGAGCGGAGACCGACGACGGCCGTCGGTGGCGGCCGCCAGCAGCGCGGCGGCGGCCGCCACGATGGCCACCAACCCGAGCATCCCAGTGCCGACGGCGGCAGCCAGTGGCAGGGCCACGCCCGACAGCCCGGCCACCACTTGATGGGGCCGACGGACCGCCTGACGCCAGGCCGCCGCCGACTGCGAAGCGGCGGCCCCGCACACCAGCGCAAGCACGACGGCGACAGCCCAGCTGCCGAGCACGACGGCCGTGAGCATCACCACGAACCACAGCAGGCCGAGGCGAACGCGAGGTCCATCGAGGTCGTAGCCGCCGACCAGGCTGCTGGCCAGCGAGCGGGCCAGACCGGGCGACGGCGCGGCCGCCGGGGTCATGCCGCACCACCAGAAACTGGGGGCAGCACGGCGATCTCGTCGGTGGGCTCGACGACGTGGCTGCGGTCGACCGGATCGCCGTTGCACCAAACCTTGGCAGTGGCCAGCACGGCGACGAACTCGGCCCCGTAGCGGTCGCAGGCCTGGTCGAGCACGTCACCGACTGTCGCTCCCGTCACCACGACCGACCCGGTACCGGCGGCTTCTCGCGCGGCGGCGAACAGGCGCAGAGTGGTCACCATCATAGAATACTCGCCGCCTGGTGTCTCTCCCGGGCTCGCCCTTGGACCTGACTCCGCACTCGACCGGCAACGGACTAGGAACCGATCGACGGGTCACGCCGGTTGGCTACCGTGGCTGTCCATGACCCGCATGCTCCTGGTTCGCCACGGCCAATCCGAATGGAATGCCGTCGGCCGCTGGCAGGGGCAGGCCGACCCGCCGCTGTCCGATCTCGGCCGGCGCCAGGCCCGACGAGCTGCCGACGTCATCGGCGCCGTCGATGTGATCGTCGCATCGGATCTCGAGCGGGCGGCCCACACCGCGGCGATCATCAGCGAAGCCATCGGCGTCGGCCCCATCATCATCGAGCCCTTGCTGCGCGAGCGCGACGCCGGCGAGTGGTCGGGCCTCACCCGAGACCAGATCGACGAGCAATGGCCGGGCTATCTGGCCGATCACCGTCGTCCGCCGGGGTTCGAACCCGATGACGAGCTGTTGGATCGCACCCGCCAAGGGCTCGACCGGATCCACGCCGAGTACGCCGGCGCCGAGGTCCTGGTGCTGACCCACGGCGGCGTGGTCTACGCGCTCGAGGCCGACGCCGGCCTGCCGTTCGATCGGCTGCCCAACCTGGGCTCGCGCCGGATCGTGCACCGGGGCCGCGACCTCGAACTGGGCGAGCGGCTGCTGTTGCTCGACGGCGATGACGAGCTGATCGGCGCGTCGGTTCGCAGTCCCGCGGCCGATGCCGCTCGCGACGCAGCGGCGGCAGCTCGTGATGCCGTCGACGCCCGGGCGGCCCGCTCCGCCCAGGATGCCGATGCCGAATCGGGCGACTACCCCCACGCCGACGCGTCGGCCGACGACCACCAGATCTGATTTCGCCGGTGACGCTCCCGGTCGAGATCGTGCGAAGCAAGAAGCGGCGCAAGACGGTGCAAGCCGTGTTGGGTGACGGCGTGATCCGATTGCACGTGCCGGCACGCCTGACCCAAGCCGAGATCGATCTCTACGTCGCCGAGCTGGTGCCCCGACTCGAGAGGCGCTATCGGTCGGACCACATCGAGCTCGGGCCTCGCTCCGCCGTCCTGGCCGACCGTTACCAACTGCCCCGACCCACCTCGATCGTCTGGGCCGACAATCAGCGCAAGCGGTGGGGATCGTGCGACACGCGGTCGGGTCACATCCGCATCTCGACCCGGCTCGCTGCGTTTCCGCCGTGGGTGCTCGACTATGTGATCGTCCACGAGCTGGCGCACCTAGTCGTCCCCGACCACAGCCCGACGTTCGCCGTGCTGGTCGAGCGCTACCCCCGCGCCGAGCGGGCCATCGGCTATCTCATCGCCAAGCAGGACGAGCCCTACGACGGCAGCCACAACGACGTGCCGACCC
>JAYUBX010000628.1:0-6472 GCA_043740665.1 Candidatus Neomicrothrix sp. | reverse complement strand
AGGCCGCCGTCTTGGCGCCCGGGCAGATGGGTTGGCGACGACGCCGTACGGCGCCCATTCACGGGCTGCCGTCCGCGTGAGGGTGCGCAGGGCCTCCTTGGCGCAGTTGTACTCGACCGTGCCGATGTGGGCGTTGACCCCGTTGAGCGAACACAGGTTGATGATGTTGCCCCGACCTTGGGCCCGCATGGTCGGCAAGACCGCCTGCATGGCCCACAGGGGTCCGTAGAACCCCACCTGGAAGCCGTGGTCGATCTGCTCGTCGGACTTGTACTCGAGTCGACCGAGGCTGCCGCCTCCCCACGCGTTGTTGACGAGGATGTCGACCGTCCCCCATCGGTCGAGGGCGGCATCGACCATGGCCTGCACCGCGGTCTTGTCGGCCACGTCGGTGGTGATGGCCAACGCCTCGATGCCGAACTCATCGCGCAGTCCGCCGGCAACCGTGTCGCCGGCTGACTCGTTGCGCTCGGCCAGCAGTACCCGGGCTCCCTCGCGGGCGACGGCGCGCCGCTATCGTGCTCGCTATGGCAGTCCCGGTCCACGTGGCCGACAATCGCGACGCCTTTCGCTACGAGGCCCGAGTCGACCACGAGCTGGCTGGTTTCGCCCAGTACCAGGTCGAACCCGACCGGCTGGTGTTCACCCACACCGAGGTGGACCCGGGCTTCGAAGGCCAGGGCGTCGGCGGTGCGCTGGCCTCGGCCGCTCTCGATGACGTGAGGGCCCACGGCTTGCTCGCGGTTCCGCAGTGCCCGTTCATCGCCCGCTACATCGAACGCCACCCCGCTTACGCCGACCTGGTCGCCCCCGGCTGAACACCGGTCAGTCGCCGGGCGTCGGGATCTGGAAGCCGACGCAGGCACCACCCCCGTCACGATTCCGGGCGAAGGCCTCGCCACCGTGACCGCGTGCCATATCGGCGATGATCGACAAGCCGAGCCCTGAGCCCGGTTGGCTCCGAGCGTTGACCGCTCGGAAGAACCGGTCGAACACGCGGGGCAGGTCGGCGGGGTCGATGCCCGGGCCGCGATCGCAGACCGTGACCCGACCGGGCTCGACCGAAACGTCGATGGCACCACCGCTGGTGTCGAACTTGCTGGCGTTGTCGAGCAGGTTCGACACGGCCCGTTCGAGAGCCGAAGGTCGGCCGGTGACCAGAACGTCGCTGCCCGGCCCGACCTGCACCAGGACGGTCCGACCGGTGCGGCGACGGGTTCGCTCGCTGACCCGCTCGACCAGCGCGGGCAGATCGAGCGACTCGGCGACCTCGTCGCTGCGCTGGTCGGTGGGCAGCTCGACCAACTCGTTCACCAGGGTGGTCAGCTCGCGTGTCTCGAGGTCGAGGTCGGACAGCACTCGGGTGCGCGTCTCGGGTGGAAGGTCGTCGTGGCGTCGCAGGACCGAGATGTTGGTGCGCAAGCTGGTGAGCGGGGTGCGCAATTCGTGGCCGGCGTCCTGCACCAGACGCTGCTGGGAATCCTTCGATCGGCCGAGGGCGGTGAGCATCTCGTTGAAGGCGGTGCCGAGCCGACCGGCCTCGTCCTGGCCACCGACCGGTACTTCGATGTCGAGGCGACCCGTGATGGCGACCTCTTCGGCCGCTTCGGTGAGCCGCACCAGACGGCGGGTGACCTGCGTGGCGATGAGCCAGCCGATGGCGGCCGCGGCCGCGATCACCACCAGGGCGGCCACGATGACGAAGTTACGCAGCGACTCGAGCACGCGAAGCGTCTCGGCCAGGCTGCGAGCCGTCTGGGTGGCACCTTCGCCGTTGTCGCGTGCCTTGGTCAGCATGCGGTACGGCTGGCCATCGATGCTGACGTTACGAAGGCTCGACGGCACCGAACCGCGGGATGCGGTCGCGGTGGCGATAGACCGGTCGGCGTCCTCGACCGGTAGGGCGACCCCGGACGACGCCATGATCACCTGACCGTTGGCGTCGATGGTCTGCAGTAGCACCTGCTCGCGTCCGACGCCGGTCGCCAGCCCCGGGTACTTGTCGTGATCGGGGTCGGGGCCGCTGCGATCGGTCGACACCGAGCCGTCCTGCAGCGATCGATCGATCTCGGCGTACAGCCGGTCGGACGTACCCACGTAGCTCCAGCCGCCGATGGCCAGGGTCGCCGCCGTCGTCAGCAGCACCAGGGCCAGCGCCAGCTTGACCCGGAGGCTCATGCCACCCGCACGGTGTAGCCCACACCGCGCACGGTATGAATCAGCTTGGGCTCGTCGTCGAGCTCGACCTTGCGCCGCAGGTAGCTGATGTAGACGGCCAGGTTCTTCGAATCGGGGCCGAAGTCGTAGCCCCAGATCCGGTCGTAGATGGTCGACCGGTTCAGGACGATGCCGGTGTTGCGCACCAGCAGCTCGAGCAGATCGAACTCGGTCTTCGAGAGCCCGAGCTCACGCTCTCCCCGCCACGCTCGGCGGGCCGCCGCGTCGATCCGCAGGTCGGCGACGCGTACGACTTCGGTCTCGTCGCCGTCGCCGTCGACTTCGCCGAAGCGAGTGCGCCGCACCAGGGCTCGCAGCCGGGCCAGCAGCTCGTCCAGCTCGAACGGCTTCGGCAGGTAGTCGTCGGCGCCGGCGTCGAGGCCGGCCACGCGGTCAGACGTCTCGGTCCGGGCGGTCAGCATCAGGATCGGCGTGCGGTCCCGCTCGGCCCGCAGCACCCGACAGACCGTGAGTCCATCGACCCCGGGCATCATCACGTCGAGCACCAGTACGTCGGCCGGTTGCTCGCGCACCGCCGACAGCGCGGCGGCACCGTCAGCTGTCACGACCACCTCGTAGCCCTCGAGCTCGAGCGCCCGAGCCAGCGACTCGCGGATCGCTCGGTCATCATCTGCCACCAGAACGCGGTCAGCCATGACTCCATGGTGGCCCATGAGCGTAAGAGGTCGGTGAGAAGCCTCAGTCGACGGCGAGGCAGCTGACCGGACCGGTCACAACCAGGATCTGGTGGCCCGCCCCCTCGACGCCGTCGATGACGATCCGAGCCGGCGTCTCGCGGTGCATCGGACGCCGAGCGTCGCCATCAGGTCGGCGCACCAGCTCAGGGTCGGTGAGGTCGTACCGATCGGACTCGGCGCGGTACTCGCCGCGATAGACGCCGAGGCCCTGGCCGTCATCCCAGCCCCAGTCGTACCCGGTGCCGTCCATCGAGAACGGTCGCAGCAGCGGCTCGGCCATCACCTCGTGGCGTTGCCCACTGGCGGTGGTCCACACGGCCCGGATCTGGGAGAACTGGCGGGTGCCCGGATGGAAGTCGACGTCGAGATCGACGTCGACGATCGTGTCCACGGTGCCATCGGGTCGATACAGGACCCCATCGCGGTAGATCACCGATCCGTCGCCCAGCATCTGCAGCTGCACGTGACCGGCCAGGTCGCCACATTGGAACGGCACCCAGTAGAAGACGTAGCCGACCGCTTCGAGTCCGAACCCTGGGGGACCAGTGACCGGTTCGGTACCGGCGACCTGCTCGCGAACGCCCCACGAATGATCACGAACACTGAACCACTCGTCGGCTTCGAAGACCTCGTCGCCCAGCCGCACCGTGCCGCTCACTGCCCCGACGATCGTGTATCGCCGATAGTCGGTCGTCACCCGGCCGCGCAGTCGCCGAAAGTGATGATCCTCTTCGGTGGCCAGCGACGTGGCGTGCCATTCGAGATCGAGCGAAACCGCGTGATCGCCGGGAGCGCAGGTCACCCTCGCCCGCTGAAACGGTTTGAGCACCTCGACCTCGAGCGGCCCGACCCGTACGTCGTCGATGTCGGGTCGCAGGGCGCGGCTCAGGCGCAGGTTGTGCTGGTCGGCGCCACCCCCGTCACGCGGCACCAGAGCCGTCACGTACCCGTCGAGCACGTTCATGTTCATGTACAGACCCATGCCGATGTGCAGGGCGATCCGCCGGTCGGGGTCGTAGGCACAGAAGAAGTACCGGTCGTAGAAGCGCGGGTCACTCGTGCCGACATGGTCGAACGTGGTCGGCAGCTGGTGGCGCAGGGTCTCGTCGAGTCGGGTCAGCATGACTCAGCCGGGCAGTCGCATCAGCTCGATGCGCGTGCCGTCCGGATCGGTGCAGTACACGAAGTCGAGCTGCGGATTGCCGTCGCCATCAGGGAAGGTCGTGCGGGTGTGCGGGTACACCATGCCCCCGAGGTCGCTCAGGCGGGCAGCCACCGCGTCGACGTCGTCGACCCGGAAGCACAGGTGGGTGAGCCCCACTTGGTTGACCGGTCGGCGCCCAGCCGTCCCGATGACGCCAGGGGAGCGGTAGTGCAGCAGTTCGATGGACGACCCGTCGCGCCGCAGGAACTGTGAGGTCAGCTCGACGTCGGGAAGCTCCATCAGGGCTCCGTACTCCGAGCCAATGGTCCACGATTCGGCCGCTTCGAAGCCGAGCCCGTCGACGTAGAACCGAACCGACTGTTCGAGGTCGCTGACGCACACCCCGACGTGCGAGAACGAGACGGTCATGAGCGGGTGAATGCGGGACTGGTGGCGTCGTCGGGGACGTGGTCGAGGGGGGTCGCCACCTCGTCGACCGTGGGTCCACATTCGGCGGCCATCGGCGCCAGTGCGTCGAGGTCGAAGCCGTAGACCCGAGCCGCGTTGCCACCCAGGATCGCCCGCAGCGACTCTTCGTCCCAGTCCGAGAAGGCCAGCCGCAGCGACTCCTTCGAGTAGGGATAGGTGCCCTCGCGATGGGGATAGTCGCTGCCCCACATCACCCGATCGAGCCCGATGCGATCGAACCGTTCGGCGTCACGAAGGCTCGGGAAGCTGGCGCCGACGTAGCAGTTCTGGGCGAAGTACTCGCTGGGCCGACGGGTGAGCTGCATCGACGACGGGCCAAGCTCGCCCCCGAACTTGCCGCCGACCATCGACTCGTGCATCTCGTCCATGCGGTCGAGGGCATCAGGGATCCAGCTGCTGCCCTGCTCGGTGAGCACGAACGTGAGATCCGGGAACCGATCGAACACGCCCGACATGACCAAGTGCGACAGGGCCCGGTTGGCGAAGAAGGCGACCTCCATGATGTAGATCGTCATCGACGCCGGAAACCGCCCGAAGTCGGGGACACCGCTACCGCCGCCGTGATGCGTCACGGGGAAGTCGAGTTCCTGGCAGACCGCCCAGAGCGGGTCGTAGGTCGGCGCGAACAGCGGATCGATGCCGGTGTGGGGAGCCACACCGGGTAGGAGCATGCCGGCCAATCCGTGGTCTTTGGCCCAGCGGACATCGGCGATGGCGTCGTCCACGTCGTTGAGCAGGATCTGACCGAGACCGGCGCGGCGGGCCGGCTGGCCGGCACAGAAGTCGGCCAGCCAGCGATTGTGGGCCCGGATTCCGGCCAGCCGGGCCGGGTACTCCTGCCGCGTGGGCGCCGGAGCGATCACGACTCCGGTCGGGAAGAACGGAGGCACCGTGTTGGGGAAGATCACCTCGGCGACAATCCCGTCGTCGCTCATCTCGCGGATGCGGCGCTCGTCGTCCCAGTTGCGGCTGCGGCCGTCGTCCTGCAGATCGCGGAACGGGTTCTTGTACTGCCCTCGCCAGGCGTCGAACTCGTCGATCCACGCCGCGTCGAGGTACTCGCGGTACTGCTTGTGGTTGCCTCCGGCGTGACAGTCCGACGAGATGATCGTGTAGCGATCGGTGGCGGTCGGCATGGTGGGATCCCCCAGTGGTATCGGTCGTCCCGATACTAGAACGTGTTCTCGTCCGATGGGGCGTGATGGGGAGAGGCGGGGAACGACCGAGCGACCTCGTCGTCCCCCTCGACGGTGAGGGCACGATCATCTACGCCAATCCGGCGGTGCAGCTATGGCTGGGCGCCGACCCCGATCTCATCGTGGGCACCAACGTGCTCGAGTGGGTGTACCCCGACGACATGGAGCGGGCCATCGCATCCATGGCCTACGGGGCCCTGACGATCGTTGCTCGCGAGGCGGGGCATCACGAACTGGTGGATCGGGTGCTCGAGAGCATGGTGGCCGACTCGCCGTTCGAGGAGATCCTCGTCGAGAGCGCCACGCTGATGTGCCGTCGCGGTTTCAGGACGTCGACGGCAACGAGCAGGTGGTCCATACCGGCGTGCCACGTCGGCTGCTGCACCCCGCCGTCGGAACCGAACGCACGCCATGGGACGACGCCCGCGACCGCAACGAGTGGGTGACCTGCACCGGTCGCACCGAGCTCTCGACGATGCTTCGCCCGAACTCGGCCAGGGGGTGACGTTCGTCCGCACCCTGCGCCTGCTGTCGCTGGCCATGCTGCAGCGCAACCAGAAGGTGCAACTCGAGCGGGCCGCCCGACACGATCGGTTGACCGGACTGGCCAACCGATCCCGCTTCTTCGCCGCCCTCAGTACGACGCTCACCACGGCGCGACCCGGATCGGCGGCCGTCGTCGCCCAGCGGTTGTCGGCCCTGGTCGGCCCGGCCGATTTGGTTGCCCG
>JAYUBX010000627.1:0-2363 GCA_043740665.1 Candidatus Neomicrothrix sp. | reverse complement strand
ATGTCGGGTCCATCGCCGTGGCCATCGGTAGCCCCTTCGGCCTGACCGGCACGGTGACGGCGGGCGTCATCAGCGCCGTCGACCGTCCCGTGCAGAACGAGCGCAACGTCTCGGTCAACATGATCCAGACCGATGCTCCCATCAACCCGGGCAACTCAGGTGGGGCGCTGGCCAACCGCAACGGCGAGGTCATCGGCATCAACGCCGAGATCTACAGCCAGAGCGGCGAGAACAACGGCATCGGGTTCGCCATCCCGATCCAGACGGCCAAAACGGTCGCCGACGAGATCACCAGTGGCAAGATCTCGCCCAGCCAATCGGTGCGGCGGGCGACGCTCGGTGTCAGCATCCAGGCGTCGCCGACCGGCGATGCGGGGGCGTACGTGGCCAACGTGGTGCAGGGCAGTGCCGCCGACAAGGCGGGGCTGCAGGCCGGCGATCTGATCGTCGGCATCGACGGACAGAAGGTGACCTCGGCCAGTGGCCTGAGTTCGGCCATCACTCGTCACCAGCCTGACGACAAGATCACCCTCGACGTGCAGCGCGACGGCCAGACGATGCAGGTCACCGCCACGCTGGGTACGTCGGGAAACTGACCGCCGGGCTGATGATCGGGCCAACCGGCCCGATCGGCCCGGCTCGTTCGCCGCTGGCCTCACCGCCGCCGGTTCGACGTGGCTCCTGGCTGGTCCTCCTCCGAGGAACCCCCAGCCCGGCCTGGAACCACCCGTACGGAAGCCGCCGCATCCCCTCCCAGCGGGGATGCGGCGGCTCCGCGTTCGATCCGACCCATGCGCTCGATGGCTTGGCCGCGTGACAGATTCGTCGCCGGGCCGTGCTGGATAGGCTGCCCCGGTCATGAGCATCCTGATCGTTCTCATCCTGGTGGCCGTGCTGGCGGTGCTGGTCGGCACCGGTTTCGTTGTCGTCCGTTCGCGCCGCCACACCGACGCCACCCTGCTCGAGCCCGGTCCCGAGACGGTCGGAGTACCCGAGGCAGTCAAGGAAGATGTCGCCCGTCATGTGGCCGACCTGCGGGCCAAGATCGACGCCGAGGACGCGGCCGCGGCCACTGGTGTCGAGGTCGACGACGACCTGGCCGCTGCCGTCGAGGAGGCGCTGGCGCCGCCCGTCGCGGCCGGCCCCGACGCGCTGGTCAAGCCACGACTCCGCGACCGGCTCGGCCAGGCCCGCACGCTGTTCTCGGGCTATGTCGGCTCGATCCTCTCGCGTCCCAAGATCGATGCCCAGACCTGGGACGAACTCGAGGAGGCCTTGATCCGAGCTGACGTCGGCATCGAGCCCACCACCGAGCTGCTCGACGCCCTACGAGCCAAGGTCACTGCCGACGGCGTGACCGACAGCGCCGAGATGCTCGAGATCCTGAAGCAGCAGCTGAAGGACCGATTGTCGGGGTTCGACCTCGACCTGAAGCTGGCCGCCGATGCACCGTCGGTCTGGCTGTTCGTGGGCGTCAACGGCGTCGGCAAGACCACGACCATCGGCAAGCTGGGCAAGCGAGAGATCGCCGACGGCCGCCGGGTGGTCATGGCTGCGGGCGACACCTTTCGGGCGGCTGCCGCCGAACAGCTGGGCATGTGGGCCGAGCGGTGCGGGGCCGACTTCGTGCGTGGCGCCGAGGGCAGTGATCCCAGCGCGGTGATCTTCGACGCCGTGGAGCGGGCCTCGGCCAAGGGCGCCGATCTGGTGCTGGCCGACACGGCCGGTCGCCTGCACAACAAGGTCAACCTCATGGACGAGCTGCGCAAGGTACGGCGGGTGGCCGAGAAGGGCGCCGGCACGGTCAGTGAGGTGCTGCTCGTCCTGGACGCGACCACGGGTCAGAACGGCCTGGTGCAGGCTCAGCAGTTCACCGACGCGGTCGACCTGACCGGCGTGGTGCTCACCAAGCTCGACGGGTCGGCCAAGGGCGGCATCGTGATCGCCATCCAGTCCCAGCTCGGCATACCGGTCAAGCTGGTCGGCTTGGGCGAGACCGCCGACGATCTCATCGTGTTCGACCCCGACGAGTTCGTCGACGCCCTGTTCTCGTGAACTTGACCTGGGTCCGGCCTTGCAGCCTGACCTCGACCGCATCCATCCTGATGAAGGACTACAGCCCGTGAACCTGCTCGGACGTCTGATCTTCCTGCCCGTCAAGCTCACTGGCGCGGCCGTCGAATCGTCCTTTCGGGCTGGCCGACTGGTGGGTGCCCTCCCGGTTCGGCTCACCCGCCGCACCAGTCGCCTGTTGGGTGCGCGCGGCACCTTCGGTCTGATCCTGGGGCTGCTGCTGGGGCTGGCCTTCGCTCCCGGTCCCGGGCGCGAGTTCAGAGCGCGGGTCCGAAAGCTCATCGCCGAAG
>JAYUBX010000626.1:0-1916 GCA_043740665.1 Candidatus Neomicrothrix sp. | reverse complement strand
GTGAGGCCAGGTAGACCGCGCACGCGGCGATGTCCTCGACCTGGCCGACCCGGCGCATGGGTGTGTTGTCCTCGAGTTGGCGGCGGACCGAATCATCGGTGAGCACCATCGCCAGCGCGTCGGTTTCGATGCCACCCAGCTCGATGGCGTTGATACGGATCTTGGGCGCCAGCTCGGGGGCCATCTCGCGGGTCATGAACGACAGCGCCGCCTTGGCGGTGCCGTACGAGGTGAAGCTCTGCTGCACCATGCTGGCGGCCCGCGACGAGATGTTGATGATGACGCCGCCGTCGGCGGTCTCGATCATGGCCGGCACCGCGAATCGTGTCAGCAGGAACGCCGAGGTCACGTTGAATCGAAACGCCGCTTCGAACGCCTTCTCACTGGTGCGCAGCAGGGCCTGAGGCGGCCACCCCCCGGCGTTGTTCACCACGATGTCGATGCGGCCGAACTCGGCCAGGGTCGCCGCCACCAGCCCTTCGAGTTGGGCGCGGTCGGTGACGTCGGTGGGTACGGCCAGAGCCCGGCGACCGAGACCGCGGATCAGGCTCGCCGTCTCCTCGATCTGGTCGACCGATCGAGCAGCGCAGACGACGTCGGCTCCCACCTCGGCGAGGGCCAGGGCGATGCCGCGTCCGACACCGCGGCCCGCGCCCGTCACGATGGCTACCTTGTCGGTGACCTTGAACAGATCGAGGATCATCGTTGCCTCCTGGGTCGCGTCCGTCTCGGATCGGCGCAGGGGGAACGGTACACACCGAGGGGGAGATGGATGGCGTATCGGGTGATCCAGTGGGCGACCGGCAATGTCGGTCGCGCGGCCATCGAGGGCGTGCTCGCCCATCCCGATCTCGAGTTGGTCGGGGCCTACGTCTACAGCGACGCCAAGGCCGGCCGGGACGTCGGCGAGATCTGTGGCATCGCCCCCGTGGGGGTGAGCGCCAGCAACGACATCGACGAGATCCTCGCCCTCGACGCCGAGTGCGTGGTCTACAGCCCGATGCTGCCGAACACGACCGAAGTCATCCGCCTGCTCGAGTCGGGCAAGAACGTGGTGACACCGGTGGGCTGGATCTATCCGTTCAAGAGTCACGACGTGGCCGCCGTCGAGGCCGCCTGTCGCACCGGCAACGCCAGCCTGCACGGCACCGGTATCAACCCGGGCGGCATCACCGAACAGATCCCGTTGATGCTGTCGGCGTTCTGCCGCGACATCCGCCACGTGCGGGCCGAGGAGTTCTCGGACATCCGCACCTATGACACCGAGTTCGTGGTGCGCGACGTCATGCTGTTCGGCAAGTCACCCGAGGACGCCAAGGCCAGCCCCATGCTGGCCCTGCTCGGCGACGGCTTCTGTCAGTCGATCGACATGGTGGCCGACGCCCTCGGGGTCACCCTCGACGCCCAGAAGCGCACCACCCACGACCTGGCCGTCACGACCGTGCCGCTCGAGACGCCGGTCGGGCTGATCGACACCGGCACGGTGGCGGCCCAACGCTTCACCTGGGAGGGCCTGATCGACGGCGTCCCGTTCATGACCGTGCGGGTCAACTGGCTGATGGGCGAGCAGAACCTCGACCCGGCCTGGACCTTCGGCCCGGAAGGCGAACGGTTCGAGGTCGAGTTCGACGCCGAGCCGCCGCTCAAGGCCAGCTTCCACGGCATGCACCCCCCGAGCGTCGAGGGCGCCGACCTCGACCACAACGAGGGCATCCTCGCCACCGCCATGCACTGCGTGAACGCGGTGCCCTACGTGGTCGACGCCGAGCCCGGCATCCGCACCTACCTCGATCTGCCGTTCATGCCCGGCCGCACCCGCCCGCCACCGAGCCGATGAGCCAGGGAGCTGGCCGTTACATCGGCCGGTATGGGGTGGGAACTGAGGCGATGCGGACGGGTCACGGCGACATGCGCCG
>JAYUBX010000625.1:0-9810 GCA_043740665.1 Candidatus Neomicrothrix sp. | reverse complement strand
CGTTCGGGTCCGGTGGACAACCCCGTGGACGAGCTGTGGGTGAGGTCGCGCCCATCCGCGCCCCGCATGGTGGTTATCCCGTGAGAGGCTGGAACATCGTGCCAACCTGTGTATGGGTGGGGATGACCGCGAGCAAATCATCTGGGGTCTGACCAGGGAGAACAGCAAGTTCTCCACAATCCACAGGCCTTATCACTACGACTATTCGAAGAAGATCAATCTCTGGTGAGGGAAAGCGGGAAGTGACGTGAAGTTCCGATGCGAACGAGATGAGCTGGTCGAGGCGGTCTCGGCCGCCGGCCGGGCGGTGACCAGTCGCGGCAGCTCGCTGCCAGTCCTGAGCGGCATTCGCTTCGAGCTAGCCGGCAGCCAACTGCGGCTGACCGGAAGCGATCTCGACACAACCATCCTGGTCGATCAAACGGTGACCGGTGAAGAAGACGGCGTGGCCGTGCTGCCGGCCAAGCTCATCGGGGACATTGCTCGCTCGTTGCCATCCGGCAGAGTCGAGATCTCAGTCGAAGGCGATGACGCGGTCATCACCGCTCAGCGGGCGCAATTCACCATGCGCACCATCCCTGCGACTGAATTTCCTCGACTGCCCGAGCCGGGGACCGATGCGGTGGTGCTGCCAGCGGTCGAGTTCGCCGAGGCCCTGCGCCAGGTGACCGTGGCGGCCAGCACCGAGGAAACCCGACCGATCCTCACCGGTGTGCAGATGAGCGCTGAAGGTACGGGTTTGCGACTGGTGGCGACGGATTCCTACCGCCTGGCCGTGCGCGACCTGCCGGGCACATCGGTGCTGCGTGACGGCCAGAGCGTGCTGGTGCCGTCGAGTGCACTCAAGGAACTCGGTCGGTTGCTCAGTGGAGCCCTCGAGGTCACCTTGATCCTGGGTGAGCGCGACGCGACGTTCACCGTCGACGGTGATCGTCTCACCACTCGACTCATCGAAGGCGAGTTCCCCAACTATCGAGGTCTGATCCCAGCCAGTCAGCCGAATCGACTCACGGTCGGTCGCGAGGCGCTGCTCGACGCGGTGCGCCGTATGCGGCTGCTCGCTACCGACGCCACGCCGGTACGGCTCGTGATGAAGGCCGACGGGCTCGAGCTGGTGGCCATCGCCCAGGAAGTCGGTCAAGCGCACGAAGAGATCGATGCCAAGTACGAAGGCACCGAGCTGACAGTGGCGTTCAACCCCGAGTACCTGATCGCCGGCATCGAAGTCACGCCGGGGGACGAGGTCACGCTCGAGACCACCGACGCTATGAAGCCGGCTCTGCTCCGCTCGATCGACAGCAACGATTTCCTCTACCTGCTCATGCCGGTGCGGGTCTCCTAACCCAATCCAGGTGTGGCTCCGACAGCTCTGGCTCAGCGACTTCCGGTCGTACCAACACGCCGAGATCAGCTTGGTGAGCGGGCTGACCGCGGTTGTGGGCGAGAACGGTCAAGGCAAGACCAACCTGCTCGAAGCGATCGGCTATCTGGCCACGCTCGGGTCGTTTCGGGGGGCACCCATTGATGCGCTCGTTCGGGTCGGAGCGACGCAGGCCACGGTGCGGGCCGAGGCCGAACGCGAAGGTCGTCAGCTGCTGATCGAGGCCGAGTTGGTGCCCAGCGGCCGCAGCCGGATCCAGGTGAACCGGCAACGACTACCCCGATCTCGTGACTTGCTCGGCGCGCTGCGGGTTTCGGTGTTCGCTCCGGATGATCTCGAGTTGGTCAAGGGTGGGCCGTCCGAGCGACGGCGCTACCTCGATGACGCCGTGGTGTCCGCCCAGCCCAAACACGATCAGCTTCGAACCGAGCTGGACCGGGTGTTGCGACAGCGCAACGCCTTGTTGCGCCAATCGGGTGGTCGACTCAGCCCCGACGTCGAGAGCACCCTCGAGGTCTGGGATACGAAGCTGGTTGAGGTCAGTGAGGCCTTGGCGGCCGCTCGGATCGCCCTGTTGTCGGTGCTCGGTCCGGCGCTGGGGGCGGCCTATGACCAGGTTGCCCATACCCGAGCCGACGTGCGCGTGACCTATCGGTCGAGCTGGCTCGATCAGGGCATGGTGGCGGCGTTGGCCGCCTCGCGAGGCGACGAGTTGCGACGCGGGGTCAGCCTGGTGGGTCCGCATCGTGACGATCTGGACTTGGCCATTGGTGGGTTGTCGGCTCGAACCCACGCCTCGCAGGGCGAGCAGCGGTCCTTGGCCCTGGCGTTGCGTTTGGCCGCCCACTTGGTGGTGACCGAGGCGGCCGGCACCTCGCCGGTGTTGTTGCTCGATGATGTGTTTTCTGAGCTCGACCCGGGCCGCAGCCGGGCGCTGCTCGACAGCCTGCCACCTGGTCAGACCCTGCTCACCTCGGCGGGTGGGTTGCCGCCGGGGGCCGATCCCGAAGCAGTGCTGACCGTTTCGGACGGCCAGATCCGCGCCGGCTGATCCGGCTGTCGGATCGGGCGACGACCGGAGCTGGCAGACTCGACGGGTGCCGTGGCAGCCACTTCCGTCGTCGTCGGGTGGCGATCCGCGACCATTGAGCGAGTCGGTCGACCGCTTGGTGCGCAGCATGGGAGCACCGTCGGCCGACGCGACCCGGTCGATCTTCGCCGACTGGGCCGAGATCGTCGGCGATCAAATCGCTGAGCACGCCCGGCCGCACGCGCTGCGTGAACGCACCCTGGTGGTAGCCGTGACCGACCCGGCCTGGGCGACCCAACTGCGGTTCCTCGAGTTCGAACTGCTGGGTCGGATCGCGGCCGCCACTGGCTCGGATGAGGTCACGACGATCGAGGTTCGGGTGCGCTCGCGGCCCCCTTCACCCGCCGGCTGAGATGGCTCGGCTTGTCTCACCCCTCTGGTAGGCTAGACACATCGTGATTCCGGGTCCTGACCTGCACTTTCGCTGGTCAGTGGACGCCGAGAAGCACCGGCTCTCATCCTCCAGAAGCACTTCCTGAAAGGCCGCGTCTTGGCCCAGACCACCGACTCGTACGACGCCAGTTCGATCACGGCCCTCGAGGGTCTCGAACACGTCCGCAAGCGCCCCGGTATGTACATCGGCTCGACCGGGGTGGGGGGCCTGCATCACCTGGTCTACGAGGTGGTCGACAACTCGGTCGACGAGGCCATGGCCGGCCACGCCACCCACATCCAGGTCACCCTGCTGGCCGACGGCGGCTGTGAGGTCGTTGACGATGGTCGTGGCATTCCTGTCGATCAGATGAAGGACCCCAAGCTCAAGGGCATGTCCGCGGTCCAGGCGGTGCTCAGTCAGCTGAACACCGGCGGCAAGTTCGAGGGCAAGGGCTACAAGGTGTCGGGTGGTCTGCACGGGGTGGGTGTCTCGGTGGTGAACGCGTTGTCCGAGCGCTTCGAGTGCGAAGTAGACCGCGACGGTCAGCGCCACTATCTCGACTTCGAGCGGGGCGGCAAGCTCAAGACCAAGCTCTACGTGGCCGGCGACTCACCCGAGGGCCGCACCGGCACCACCATCCGGTTCTGGCCCGACCCCAAGATCTTCGAAATAACCGAGTTCCGCACCCAGGCGTTGCTCGAGCGGTTCCAGATGATGGCGTTCCTCAACCGCAACCTCGAGATCCGGTTCCGCGACGAGCGCCCCGGTGCCGACCCCACCCCGACGATCTACAAGTACCCGGGCGGCATCATCGACTTCGTCCGCCACGTCAATGCCTCGAAGGAAGCCCTCTTCAAACTGGTCGGTTATCTCGAACAGTCCGAGGACGACCAGGAAGTCGAGGTCGCGTTCCAGTGGAACACCGGCTTCAACACCGACGGCCTGCACTCCTTCGCCAACGGCATCAACACCATCGACGGCGGCATGCACGAAGAGGGTTTCAAGAAGGCCCTCACCAATGTGGTCAACAAGTACGCCAAGGCCAAGGGTCTGCTCAAGGAAAAAGAGGAGAACCTGCAGGGTGAGGACATCCGCGAGGGTCTCACCGCCATCATCAGCGTGCGCCTGGCCGAGCCCCAGTTCGAGGGCCAGACCAAGGCCAAGCTGGGCAACGTGTCGATTCGTTCGCTGGTCGAGCGAGCCACCAACGAGCGCCTGGCCGACTGGCTCGAGGAGAATCCGGCCGAGGCCCGCAAACTGGTCGGCAAGGCCACCCAGGCGGCCCACGCTCGCATTGCCGCCCGGTCGGCCCGCGACGCCACTCGCCGCAAGTCGGCGCTCGAAGGCGCCGGCATGCCCGAGAAGCTCAAGGACTGCGGCAGCAGCAATCCCGACGAATGCGAGCTGTTCATCGTCGAGGGCGACTCGGCCGGCGGCTCGGCCACCCAGGCCCGCGATCCGCGGGTGCAGGCGATCCTGCCCATCCGCGGCAAGATCCTCAACGTCGAGCGGGCCCGCCTCGATCGGATGCTCAAGAACAACGAGATCCAGACGCTGATCTCGGCCATCGGCGCCGGTGTGGGCGAAGAGTTCGACGTCAGCAAGATTCGGTACAACAAGATCATCCTGATGTGTGACGCCGACGTCGACGGCAGCCATATCCGCACCCTATTGCTGACCTTCTTCTTCCGGCAGATGAAGGATCTGGTCGAGCAGGAGCACGTCTACATCGCGCAGCCCCCGCTGTACTCGACGGTGGTCGGTCGCGAGAAGATCTACCTGAAGGACGACGCCGCCAAGGACATCTTCCAGTCGGCCAACCCGAATCACAAGCGCGAGTTCCAGCGACTCAAGGGTCTCGGCGAGATGGACTACGACGAGCTGGGCGAGACCACCATGGACGCCGAGCGGCGCACGCTGCTGCAGGTCGGGGTCGAGACGGCCGTGGTGGCCGACGAGGTGTTCTCCAAGCTGATGGGCGACGACGTCGAGTCGCGCAAGCATTTCATCCAGACCAACGCCAAGGACGTGCGCTTCCTCGACATCTGAGGACGCGCCCAGAGGACCAGCAACCATGAGTGACACCGAACCACCAGTCTCCGATGGCGACGATCATGACGACGTCGCCGACACGGACGCCGACGGCGAGGCGGCGGTCCGTCTCGGCGGCATCGAGCCCATCGAGATCCAGGAAGAGATGGAGCGGTCGTTCCTCGACTACTCGATGTCGGTCATCGTCTCGCGGGCTCTGCCCGACGCACGCGACGGGCTGAAGCCGGTGCATCGTCGCATCCTCTGGGGGATGTTCGACATGGGGGCCCAGCCGGATCGTCCCACCATGAAGTGCGCGCGGGTGACCGGCGACGTCATGGGCAAGTACCACCCGCACGGCGACAGTGCCATCTACGACGCTCTGGTGCGTATGGGCCAGCCGTTCAGCCTGCGTCACCCCTTGGTGCATCCCAAGGGCAACTTCGGTTCGCTCGACGATCCTCCGGCTGCCGCCCGCTACACCGAGTGTCGGTTGGCCCCCATCGCCATGCGCATGCTCGACGGCATCGACGAGAACACCGTCGACTTCGTCGACAACTATTCGGGTGAAGTGCAGGAACCGACGGTCCTGCCGGCCCGGTTCCCCAATCTGCTGGTCAACGGCAGTCAGGGCATCGCGGTGGGCATGGCCACCAACATCCCGCCCCACAACCTGGGCGAGATCATCGACGCCACCCAGCACCTGCTGGCCAACCCCGAGGCCACCCCCGACGATCTCATGGAGTTCGTGAAGGGACCCGATTTTCCGACCGGCGGCCTGATCATGGGTCGAGCCGGCATCCTTGATGCCTACCGCACCGGCAAGGGATCCATCCGTCTGCGGGGCCAGGCCGAGATCGAAGAAGGTCAGCGCAGCGACTGCATCGTGATCACCTCGTTGCCCTATCAGGTCAGTCCGAACCAGTTCATCACCAAGCTCAAAGAACTGGTCAACAGCCGAGAGCTCGAAGGCATCGCCGACCTCAATGACGAGTCGTCGGGGCGCACCGGCATGCGCATCGTGGTCAAGCTCAAGCGTGAGGCACCGGCGCTGGTGATCCTGAACAACCTCTACAAGCGCACGCCCCTGCAGACCAACTTCTCGGTCAACACCGTGGCCCTGGTCGACGGCATCCCCCGCACGCTCAATCTGCGCGATGCCCTCGTGGCCTACATCGACCATCAGGTCGAGGTCATCACCCGCCGATCGCAGTACCGCCTCGACAAGGCCGAGGCCCGCGCCCACATTGTCGAAGGACTCATCAAGGCCCTCGACCTGATCGACGCCATCATCGCCGCCATTCGGGCGTCGGCCGACAAGCCGGCTGCCCGCGACGCGCTGATGACCGCACCCTTCGAATTCAGCGAGTTCCAGGCCGAGCACATTCTCGACATGCAGCTGTCGCGACTGACCCGGTTGGGTCGAGCGCAACTCGAGGAAGAGTTCGCGCAGCTACGCGAAACGATTGTCGAGCTGCAATTGATCCTGGGCGACCAGGTCAAGCTCCGCGGCGTCATCCGTGACGAGTTGGGCGAGGTGCGTGACGAGTACCACCAGCCACGCCGGTCGCAGATCACCTACGACATCGGCGACCTCGACATCGAGGACCTCATCGACGACGAGGACCTGGTCGTCACCATGACGGCCAAGGGCTACATCAAGACCATCGCGATCGACGCGTTCCGCACCCAGGCGCGGGGTGGGCGCGGCGTGGCCGGCGCCAAGCTCAAGGATGAGGACTACGTCAACCACATCATCCACACCTCGGCCCATTCGTACCTGCTGTTCTTTTCGAACCGGGGACGGGTCTATCGACTGAAGGCCCACGAGATCCCGATGAAGGACCGCACGGCGCGTGGCACCGCCATCGTCAACCTGCTTCCGTTGCAGCCGAGCGAGAAGATCCAGGCGGTGATCGACACCCGTGACTACGAGACCAACCGGTACTTGTTCTTCGCCACCAAGAAGGGTCAGGTCAAGAAGACCAAGTTCACCGAATACGACTCGTCCTTGCGGGCGGGGCTCATCGCCATCAACCTCCGCGAGGGTGACGAGCTGGTCAAGGTGATTCCGACCAACGGCGGCGACGACATCTTCATGGTGAGCAGGGCCGGTATGAACATCCGGTTCGCCGAGGACGAGGTGCGGTCCATGGGCCGGGCTGCGGCCGGCGTTCGCGGTATGAAGCTTCGGCCCGACGACGAGGTGGTCTCGTGCGACGTGGCCCGTGACGACGTGTCGATCCTGGTCGTCACCGACGGTGGGTACGGCAAGCGCACTCAACTCGACAAGTTCAACCGCCAGGGCCGCGGCGGTCAGGGCGTTCGCGGCATCAAGATCACTGCCCGCAAGGGGGTAGTTGTGGCTGCCTTCATGGTGGGGCTCGACGATGACATCTTCGTGATTGCCTCAAACGGGGTCGTGATTCGCATGTCGGTCCGTGAGATCTCGTCGCAGGGCCGCGACGCCACCGGCGTCAAGGTCATGAACCTCAGCGGTGACGACACGGTTGCATCGGTGGCCCTCGTGCTCCAGGCTGAGGAGGAGTAGCGACTCGTCTCACCTCGCCCTGTGGCCGTACTTCCCCATCATCAACGAATGTGGGAGCCAGCCGTGGGTCACTCGACGAGAGAAGGTGGGCAGGTGTCACCGCTGATCGCCCTGGTGGTGGTGGCGACGGCGGTCGTCGCCCTACTGGTGGCCGAGTTGGGGACGGCGGTGACGGATCGGGCCCAGGCCCGCACCGCTGCCGACGCTGCCGCGCTCGCCGGCGTGAACGGTGGTCGGGCCGCCGCCGCCGTGATCGCCGCCGCCGATAACGGGTCACTCGAGCGGTTCGTCGCGGCCGACGGCGCGACCGAGGTCACCGTGCGGGTCGGTCGAGCCCGAGCGACGGCGAGGGCACGGGCCGGAGCCGCGGGTCGGGCCGCCACTTCGGCGACCGATGACGCATCGGGGCCGTGACCAACTCGGTAGATCAAGTGGCCGGGTCCCCTGGTCACACGCTACGGTCCATGCTCTCCCATATGGGGGCTATAGCTCAGTTGGTTAGAGCGCACCCCTGATAAGGGTGAGGTCGTTGGTTCGATTCCAACTAGCCCCACGACGAGCTGGACCAAGCGGCGATCTCGGCGAACCAGGATCGGGAAGGTGCTCATGAAGATGTTGCGTCGGGCGCTGGTGGCGCTCGGGATCGCCGGGGCCATTGCCGCGGTGTTGCGGGTTCGGGGCACGGGTGGCGTTCCGCCGCAGGGCGGCGGTTGGCACGAGCTCACCGACAACGAGTCGTCCTGACCGGATGACCCGCATCGCCGTGCTGGGGGTCGGGGCCGTCGGCGCGCGGGTGGCCCGTCAGTTGTTGTCGTCCGACGGTGTCAGTGAGGTCGTTCTGCGCGACGAGCAAACCGCTCGACTCGAGACCGTCGCCCGCTCGCTCGGCGTGGGTGCGCGCATCGATCCGATGCCCTATGACTCGCCGATCGACGTCGATGTCGTGGTGCTGGCCGGCCCGGCCGGTAGCCATGTGGGGGTGGCCAGGCGCATGGTGACCTTCGGGGTGCCGGTCGTTTCGGTCTCGGACGACATCGCCGATGTGCGCGGCCTGCTCGACCTGGACATCGAAGCCCGCGAGCGGGGGGTGACGGTCGCGGTGGGGGCCGGCTTCGCTCCCGGCCTGTCGTGCGTGTTGGTGGCCCACGCTGCCGCTCGGTACGACATGATCGACGAGGTCCACGTGGCCAAGGTCGGGACGGGCGGCCCGGCGTGCGCTCGGCAGCACCATCGGGCCCTGGCCGGAATGGCGCTCGATTGGCGCGACGGCGGCTGGGTGCAGCGGCCCGGGGGCAGTGGGCGCGAGCTGTGTTGGTTTCCCGACCCGATCGGGGCCGAGGACTGCTACCGAGCCGCTTTGCCGGACGCCCTGGTGCTGGTGCAGGCGTTTCCGGGCGTGCAACGGGTGACGGCTCGGGTTGCCGCGACCCGGCGCGACCGATTGTCGGCTCGCTTGCCCATGTTGTGGCCGTCGCATCCGGAGGGGGGACCCGGTGCCATCCGGGTCGAGGTTCGCGGCCGTCGGGGGGTCAGTCGGGATGTCACCGTCCTGGGCGCCATGGATCGGCCAGGGGTGGCCGCCGGTGCGGTCGCCGCGCTCACGGCCCAGTGGTCGGCCGACCGGCGCCTGCGCCGTTCGGGGGCGGCGGGATTGGCCGAACTGGTCGAGCCGACGGTGTTCTTGGCCGAGCTGCGGGCGCGGGGGGTTCGGGCCGCGGTGTTTCAGCGCGACGCCGGAGCCGTGGGGGTTTGAGCGGAGGTGTGGGGCTTCGGGGACGGTTCACGCTGCGTGTGTTCTCAACGGGTTGGTCGGGTGATTTGGTCACCGAGGGTGGCATCCAGGAAAGTACATCGGTGTAGTTTCATGAAATTGGCTGAGGTGCCTAAAGTTTGCGCTACCCGCGGACGAAAACTCGGTGCGCTAGGCCACGGGAGGGCGAGACCATGACGAGCAAAAAATCCGAGACGCAGGAACTGTCCAAGCTGATCGAGTTGCACCTGCCACTGGTGAAGCACATCGTGTTTCAGGTCGCGGTGCATTTTCCGCGACACGTCGATCGGGACGAACTGGCCCGAGCTGGGGCGTTGGGCCTGGTCGAGGCGGCCCGACGCTTCGATGAGTCCCGCGGGGTGCCGTTCGACCGGTTCGCGGCGCAGCGCATCCGGGGAGCCATCCTCGACGCCGTGCGCGCCGCCGACTGGGCTCCTCGTTCGGTCCGGACGCTGGCCCGCAAGCTCGAAGCAGTCGAGCAGCGGCTCGCCACCGAGCTGGGTCGGGTGCCGTCGAGCGCCGAGATGGCGGTGGCGCTCGAGATGACGCCCGCCGAGCTGGCTCGATTGCAGGAGCGGCTGTTCCGTTCGGTGGTCCTGGCCCTCGAGCA
>JAYUBX010000624.1:0-1888 GCA_043740665.1 Candidatus Neomicrothrix sp. | reverse complement strand
AGCGCCTGGTGGAGCACGGCCAGCCCGGCGTCGCTGCGGCCGATGCGGGGATCGACCCCGTCGGCATCGGGCTGGTCGCCGGGTGACGGCACCGGCTCGAGGGTCTCCCAGTAGGGCAGGAAGCGCAGGGCGGGATCGGCGGCGATGAGGTTCTGCAGGTGGGTCGTGCCGGTTCTGGGCAGGCCGGCAATGATGATCGGTCGCTCGATCTCGAGGTCGTGGATCTCGGGATGGCGGCGCAGCACGTCGGTGACGAGCAGGCGATTGCGCAGCAGCTGATCGAGCTGCACGGCCACGGTGATGCGGCCGAAACCCGACAGCGGAGCTTCGGTGCGGAACGATTCGAGCAGCATCTCGAACGGTTCGAGGAACGAGGGATCGCCGAAGTCGTCGAGGCCGACGGTGGCCGCAGCCTGACCCATGAGGGCCGACGAGGTGAGCTCGATCGACTCGCCGAACGGTGTGGCCGCCACCATCATCTCGGTCGTGGCCGGGTCGAAGGTCGGATGAGCCAAGTCGTCGATGTGCACGGCTGTGCGATCAGGTGTCGGCATCGGAAGCTCCTCAGTCAGTCGGCATGAACAGGTCGCGCCGGGGGGCGTCGGTGTAGACCGGCGGACGCTTGCGATCGAAGGCGCGGATCGCCTCGGGCAGGTTCTCGGTGAAGCCGAGCATCAGCTGGTTGCGATCCTCGATCTCGATGGCGGCGTCGAGACTGCCGACCTCGAGGTTGGCCCAGATCACGTCCTTGGTCATGGCCAGGCCGTAGGGGCTGAACCCGCTCATGCGGGCGGCCAGAGCGAGGGCCGTCGGCATCAGCTCGTCGTCGGCCACGACCTGCGACACCAGGCCCATGCGCAGCGCGTCGGCGGCGTCGACCACTCGTCCGGTCAGCAGGATCTCGTTGCTGTGGGCGGCGCCGATCAGCCGGGGGAGCAGGTAGCTGGCCCCCAGTTCGGTCGAGGTGAGGCCGTTGACGATGCCCGTGCTGTTGAACTCGGCCCGCTCGCCGCCGATGCGCAGCTCGGCCCCGAGGGTGAGACACATGCCGCCGCCGTAGGCGACGCCGTTCACCGCGGCGATGACCGGCTGGGGCATCCGGCGCATGATCGGCACCAAGCGGGAGTAGTAGCGCATCGATCGCTGGGCGATCTGGCCGACCTGCAAGCCGTCGATGTTGGGGATGACGCCATAGTCCTTCAGGTCGAGGCCCGAGCAGAACGCCCGGCCGGCTCCGGTCAGGATCACGACCGAGCAGTCGTTGTCGATGGCGCAGGCGTCGAAGGCGTCGGCCAGTTCGATGACCAGTTCGATCGACATGGCGTTGAGTCGCTCGGGGCGATTGAGCGTGATGACCCGGGTACGGGGCTGAGGTGTCGAGATCTCGACGAGGCTCACGAGTGGTTCTCTCCATCGGGAAGGCGGGTGGCGTGGACGAGCAGTTCGGTCAGTTGGTCGGCGTAGGCCGGAAGGTCGACCTCGTCCGGCCCGGCCGCCACCCGGAAGAGGGCCGCGCCCACGAAGGCGTCGAACAGTACGTCGCCTCGCAGTCCCAAGCGGGCCTCACCGCGGGCGACGGCGCGCTCGACGAACGCGGCGAACTCGGCCCGGGCGTCGGCTTCGAGCCGCCGAGCCAGCAGGTTGCGCAGCTCGGGATCGTCGCGCTGTTCGGCCAGCAGCCCGGGAACCGCGGCCAGTACTTCCGGTCGCGAGAACACCTCGAGGGTCGACGTGATGATGGTGCCCAGGTCGGCGGCGAAGTCGCCGGTCTCGGGCAGGTGGAAGGTCTGATCCTCGTCGGCCGGGTAGACGGCTTCGTGGACGAGCTGGGCCTTCGACCGCCAGCGCCGATAGATCGCCGGTCGGCTGACGTTGGCTCGTCGGGCGA
>JAYUBX010000623.1:0-1906 GCA_043740665.1 Candidatus Neomicrothrix sp. | reverse complement strand
AAGCCGGCATCCTTCAGTCTCCGGTTGTCGATGCCGCGCCCGTAGCGCAGCAGGTCGAGCAGTTCACCCGGCAGGGGCACGCCGATCTGGCGCAGCGGCCAGGTGGCCAGGCCGGTCATGATCGGCGGCATCGGCATGGTGCGCTTGCCGCACAGGTGGGCGACCTCGCTCCATGGCAGCAGGCCGTCGCCGGCGACGTAGTAGATACCGGGCAGATGGCGATCGAGCACGAACAGGATCGACCGCACGACATCGTCCTCGTGCACGAACTGAAACCGTGGATCGAAGCCGAAGATCGACGGCACCACGGGCAGTTCGAGGGCCCGGCTGATGGGGGTGACGATGTCGGGGCCGAGCACGTTCGAGAACCGCAGCATCGAGACGTTGACGTGCGGGTTGTCCTCGGCGAAGTCACGGACGTAGCCCTCGACGCTCTCGAGGCTCTGCTCGATGCGGTTGCGGGCCGGATGCGTGCGCGCCGCCTGTTCGGAGAACCAGACCGGATCCTGCATGGCCGTGCCGTAGACGTAGCTCGACGATTTCACGACCACGTCGCGCACCGTGCTGCCCGGCGCCGACGCCGCCGCGAACAGGTTCATGGTGCCGATCACGTTGATCTCGTGCATCGTCTTGGCCCGCATCTGGGTCGAGTCGATGATCAGAAACGTGTGCACGATCGTGTCGACCTTGGTGGCCTGCACGATGCGGCTGAGGATCGAATAGTTCTCGTCGCTGCGTACGTACTCGGTGCGTTCGAGCTCGACCGTCGGCTCGCGGGTGTCGAGCCCGACGATGACCTCGACCGAGTCGTCCTGTTCGAGCGCCTTGGCGACGAGTCCACCCCAGAACGAGGCCAACCCGGTTATCAGTACTCGGCGTCCCATCGGCTTGGCTCCCGGTCCGCTCAGCCGAACCACACCGAACGGCGGGTGCGCAACATGTCGAACAGTTCGGTCTGGATCAGGTCACGGATGTGCTCGGACTCATCCATGATGCGGCTCTTCGAATAGCGGTCCTGGTCGGGCGGCACGTCGAAGTGGATGGGGTCGAGCACCCGCAGCTTGAACTTGGCGGGAAAGTAGCCGATCGATCCCAGCGCGGGACCGAGCAGCAACTGGTTGGCGGTGATGGGGAAGTAGGGCAGGTTCAGGGCCCGGGCGAGGGTCGCCGACTTGAACACGATGGGCATCGATTCCTCGGCACCGACCACCGCGATCGGGATGATGGGTACGCCGGCGCGCATGGCGATCTCGACGAAGCCACCCCGGCCGAACCGCCGCAGCCGGTAGCGCTCGTTCACCGACTTGCCGGGCCCCTTGCTGCCCTCGGGAAACACCAGCACGCACTGCTTCTGTTCACGCAGCAGCCGGTAGGCGTTGTCGGGATGGCCCACCACGCCACCGAGCCGGGCCCAGTAGGTGCCCAGCACCGGCAGGCTCTTGAACAGGTGGTCGGCCAGGCCGTAGCAGGGCCGACCCAGCTCGCTCTCGATGCCGTGCATGATGACCGGCGCATCGCTGGGGATCGCCCCCGCATGATTGGCGACGAGTAGGGCGCCCCCGTCGGTGGGGATTTTCTCGAGGCCGTCCCACTCGACCCGGAACCAGTTGCGGTAGATCGGATCGAAGGCGGCTCGGGCCAGCCCCCGCATGTGCTCGGACCGACCCCACTCGTCGACGTCGCTCATTCGGGGATCGGCCAGCGCAGGCTCGGGTTCGCGGCGAACCGGCAGCATCGAGATGGTGGCGCCGACGGGCGTGGCCGCCGCCGTGGCCTCGACGATGGTCGGTCCGGACTCGGTCGGCGGGCGGCGCGGCATGGCGTAATGCTATCCACCCCACTCGTTCGCCGGCCCGGCGTCCCGGCCCGGGGAGCGCGGTCCGCGCGTTGAACCAGATGCGTCACC
>JAYUBX010000622.1:0-1618 GCA_043740665.1 Candidatus Neomicrothrix sp. | reverse complement strand
ATCTGTGCGAGCCAGTCTGACGCCAGAAGGTTCACGTACGCGGGCCGGTTTAAGTCGCCTTGCGCGTCGTGGAGGGCGTAGTCGGCGTATGGGATCCCGCTGCCCGTGCGGTAGGCGTTGACGAGGGTGGCCGGGTACACGCGGTTGACCGCCGGGAGGAGATCGAACAGCGGGCCCACCGACGCCAGGCTCTCCGGGTGGAGCAGGCACTCCTGGGCGGCGATCGAGAGGCCGAAGCGTCGCTGGTCTGCGTCGTCGCTCGGGGCCGTGACGTCGATCAGTCCGGCAGCGCCCTGCTGCTCGAGCCATTCCTGCGCGTAGCGGGCGTCGATGTCGGCGGCCGTTGCCAGTTCTGTCGCGGTCACGCCGCCATCGTTGGTCAGATGGGCATAGAGGCCGAGCTCTCGACCCAGGCTGATGGTGATGGCTTCGAGAGCGGCGAGGCCGGTCTGGAAGAGCCGTTCGGCGTACGCGCCGATCTGCGCCTCGACTTCGGATGCGGTGGTTTCGGTGATGGTCACGGGTACTCCTCTGGGTTGCGGTGGCTCCCGTGTAGGCGCTACATGTGGTGTGGCAATGCCAGATCGCGCCGCTACACCGTCCAACCGACGGGAACCTCGGGCCGGTAGACGCAGAAGGTGCCCGTGTGCACGGCGTTCGCGAGGTGCCTGGCGAGATCGGGGGCTCCCTCGTCGATGCGGCCGATGGTGAGACGGATGCGGCCGGCGACGGCTTTGCGGGCCCGTTCGGCGGGGTCGCCGGTGCGACGTGGTCGCCCGCCGAGGCCGAGCGCGGCGGCGAGTTCCGTGGCGATGAAGTCACGCTCGGCTCGGGCCTTCTCGGCACGGCCAAGGTCGGCGAACGCCTCGGCCTCGGCCACCTCGTCTTCGAGCTCGGCGAGACGACGCCGATACTCGGCCCGTGCCCTGGCATCGAGCATGTCACCCAGGTCGCCGGCCCGACCCGACGCCTGTCGTGTCGGCTCGGCGCGGTTTCCAGCGAGGTCGAGCACATGAATCTCGTGGCCGGGCATCGAGACGAGTCGCGCCAGATCCTGCAACCCCTTGGCGTCTCTCATGCGAACGGTCCGGCCTCGGTACGACAGCGTCCAGAACTGCCCGTCTCGTCGGAAGAGATTTCCTTCAGGGACCCCATCCTCGGCCACGGTCTGCGTCGCATCGAGACGGCCGCATTGCTGTTCGAGCGATGCCGCCGCGGCGCTGATGAGCGGAGCACCGGCCTGTTCGGCGCTGACACGGGCGCGGCCGAGGTGCTCGAAGGCGACGGATCCCCGACCGAGGGCGAGCGCGAGCCGACCCAACTCGAGTTCGACGGGCCCCCAGCAACAGCCGGCGATCCCGTCCACGGCCCACAAACCGGCATGGGGCAGGAGCAGGTCGTACAACGCCTCGCAGGCCGTCGCCTCTTCGACGCCGGTGGCGACGCGGCCGAACATCAGCAGCGTTGTGAGCTGTTCGCCGTCTTCGCCGAGGCGGGTGAATCCGTTGTCGGCGTGAAGCTTGAGCAAGCGCCGGGCCCGGTCGCGGTCACCGGCCAGCCAGTGCACCATCGCCAGGCCCGCGGCGTAGCTTGCCCACTCGGCGGGATCGACTTCGAC
>JAYUBX010000621.1:0-4658 GCA_043740665.1 Candidatus Neomicrothrix sp. | reverse complement strand
CGGCCGATCAGCACGTGCATGGCCGGATCATCGAGGATGTCGCGACCGTGGATGTCGAACGTGGCCAGCGGGGCTGGTGCTCCGAAGGCCGCACACGTGGCCTGTTCGAACTCGGCCAGCTCGTCAGGAGTGCTCGCCTGGGTCACGGTCAGCCGCTCGGGCCGAGGGCGTGGCTTGATCAGTGGATCAGGCGCCGGCTCGCTCGCCGGTCGGGCGTACCACCGGCCTCGGGTCCGCAGCCGCAGGCCGACTCGGTCGAGCTTCAGCGCACCGAAACTCTCGCAGGCCGCCTCGAAGCTGCCGTTCGGATCGTCGAGGTGGTGCTGCAACTCGTCGAGCGCGGTCCGACGCTCGGCCCGCGAGCCGGGACGTTGCAGTCCGATCGCGGTGAAATAGATCCACGGTGCGGGGCTGGGTGCCGTCCACCACCACGGCGAGGCGTGGGTCTCGAAGCCGAGGGCGCGGACTGAGCACTCGTGCCATCCGGCCAGATTGGCCGCCGCCGCCTGAAGGAGCGGTTCATGATTCATCCGATCATGATGGCGGAGCGGCGCGATGATCCGGAGATGGAAAGTGAATCGAACGGTCCAGCCATGAGCGCCGTATTCGTCCTGGCCGACCGCTACGTCGACGATGTGGCCCGACTCGACCCTATCGAAGCGACTGCGATGGGCGTCGTCGGTCACGACGACCGGCTGACTGATTTCTCGCCCGACGGCATCGAGGCGCGAGCGGCGCTCGACCGCCAGGCGCTCGTCGACCTGGCGTCGGCCGTGCGGGTGAACCACGACGACGAACTGGCCGCCGCCTTCCAGACCGAGCGGCTCGGCACCGCCCTGGCGCTGGTCGACGCCGACGAGCCCTTGCGGGCCATCAACAACCTGGCCAGCCCGGTGCAGGCCATCCGCGACGTCTTCGACCTGATGGCCTACGAGACGGCGGCCGATTGGGAAGTGGCGGCGCGTCGCATGGCTGCGGTTCCCGCCGCGCTGGCCGGATTGCGCCAGACCTGGGACGAAGGCCGCCGCCGGGACCTGTACGCGGCTCGTCGACAGGCACTCGAGGCCGGGCGCCAGGCATCGATCTGGAGCGGCGCCACGACCGAACCGCCCTTCTTCGTGACACTGGTGGCGGGCGCCGACGCGGTCGACGGCGTGGGCCCCACCCTGCGAGCCGAACTCGATCGGGCCGCAGCCTCGGCGTCAGAGGCCTACGGCGAGCTGGCCGTCTACCTGCGCGACGACTACGCCCCCGATGCTCCCGATGCCGACGCCGTCGGTGCCGACCGGTATTCGCTGTTGGCCCGGTCGTTCCTGGGCGCCGAGATCGACCTGGTCGAGGCCTACCACTGGGGATGGCAAGAACTGGGACGCATCGAGACCGACATGGTGGCCGAGTGCGCGACGTTGCGACCGGGTTCGTCGATCGCCGAGACGGTGCACTGGCTCGAGAACGACAGCGATCTGGCCCTGGCCAACGAGGACGAGCTGCGCGAATGGCTGCAGCACCTGATGGACACCGCCATCCGTGATCTCGACGGCACCCACTTCGACATCGCCCCGCCGGTGCGCATGGTCGAGGCCATGATCGCTCCCCCTGGTGGTGCGGCCACGATGTACTACACGCCGCCATCCGAAGACTTCAGTCGGCCCGGTCGCACCTGGTATCCCTCGATGGGCCTCGACCGCTACCCGATGTGGGGCGAAGTCACGACCGCCTACCACGAGGGAGTGCCGGGCCATCACCTGCAGTGCGCCCAGATGGTGCTGCAGCATCAGCGGCTGTCCCGAGTGCAGCGGATGGGCTTCATCTCGGGCCACGGCGAAGGCTGGGCGCTCTACGCCGAGCGACTGATGGGCGAGTTGGGCTATCTGGACCGGCCCGAGTACCGCATGGGCATGCTGGCGGCGGAGGCCCTCCGGGCGGTCCGGGTCGTGATCGACATCGGCATGCACCTCGAGCTCGAGATCCCGGCCGACCAGCCCGGACCCGAACCGATCTTTCACCCCGGTGAGCGGTGGACCGCCGACCTCGGGCAGACGTTTCTGTTCGAGCGGTCACGGCATCCGGCGCCGTTCATGGCCAGTGAGATCGTGCGCTATCTCGGGTGGCCGGGGCAGGCCATCAGCTACAAGGTGGGCGAACGAGTTTGGCGGCAGGCCCGCACCGACGCCGAGCGTCGTCGGGGCGACCAGTTCGACCTGAAGGCGTTTCATGCCTACGCCCTCGATCTCGGCCCCCTCGGCCTCGATTTGTTGGCCGACGAGCTCGCCCGGTTCTGAGGGCCGCGGTCGGTAGGCTCGGCCGCATGGCTGACGTGGTCGTGTTCCACAATCCCCGGTGCAGCAATTCGCGCTCCGCGCTGCAGTTGTTGGGCGAACGGGGTGACCAGGTCGAGATCATCGAGTACCTCAAGACGCCGCCCGACCGGGCCACGCTCGACGGTCTGCTCGACATCCTGGTCGATCCGCCGGCTGATCTGGTCCGCCACGACCAGCGCTTCGCCGAGCTCGGGCTCGACCCTGACGGCTACGGCGACCGTTCGGCGGTGGTCGAGCTGCTGCTCGAGTACCCCGAACTGATGCAGCGGCCGGTTCTGGTGAGTGGGGGACGGGCCATCATCGCCCGCCCACCGGCCGAGACGGTCCCGGCCTTTCTCGGCTGAGGTGCGTTTCGTCGGGCGACCTAGCATCGGCGAATGACGATCATCTCTGACGGCCGCGTCGACGCCACGGCGGGCGATCCTGGCCCCGACGCGACACCGCACATCGAGACCTTCGACCCGCGGTCGGGGGTCTCCCTCGGCCGCGTGCCCGACCGCAACGCCATCGAGGTGGGTGAGGCCGTCGTCCGGGCTCGGGTGGCGTTCGATGCATGGGGTGGCCTGGCCTTCGACGAGCGCCGTGAGCACATCCTGTCCGTGCGGGACCTGCTGCTCGACCGCCTCGGGCGAATCGTGGCCGTCATCACGTCCGAGACCGGCAAGCTCGACGCCGAAGCCGTCTTCACCGAGATCATGACGGCGTGCGAGACGATTCAGTACTACGCCAAGCACGGCGAGCGGGCGCTGCGACCGCAGAAGGTCAGCGCCGGCCTGATGAGCCACAAGCGGGCGGAACGGTCGTACGAGCCCCTGGGTGTCGTCGGCGTGATCAGTCCGTGGAACTACCCCTTCATCCTGGCCATGACGACGATCATCACCGCGCTGTTTGCCGGCAATGCGGACGTGCTCAAGCCGTCCGAAGTCACGCCGCTGGTGGGCGTGGCCATCGGCGGTCTGTTCGCCGACGTGGGCGGACATCCCGACCTGGTGCAGGTCGTCACCGGCGGGGGAGCCACCGGCGAAGCGCTGGTTCGCTCGGGCGTGCAGAAGATCTGTTTCACCGGTTCGGTGCGCACCGGCAAGCGGGTGATGGCCGCCGCGTCCGACACGCTGACGCCGGTGTTGCTCGAACTGGGCGGCAAGGATCCGATGATCGTGTGCGCCGATGCCGACCTCGACCGGGCCCCGCCGGCGCGGTGTGGGGCGCGTTTCAGAACTCGGGCCAACACAGTGGTGCACCCGAACCGCTTCACCGAATCCCCGCGTAGCACTGCGATCGCAAGGCGAACTACTTCGGCACGATGTCATCGCCTCGGCGACCGAGCTTTTGGCGTCGATATTCATCGCCTGCAGCCTGTGTTCATCACCTTGGGTCGATGGATCGCGCGGCTTGGGCTAGTTCGCTGGCGATGCTGCCACCTGGGAGACGCCTCGACGGGAGAGATCACCGTGAAGTGTCTTGCCGTTCTGCCTACTCTGATCTTGGCGATCGTGCCGTTTGTGTCGGCGGTGTCGATCCACCCCGCGCTCGGCACGATCCGGTAGTAGCTTTCCCGGCGTCGGTCCGTTGGATCGCCGGTCACTCGGGGGGCTATGGATGAGATCTTTGTGGGCGGCGTGTCGGGCGGGACTCCTCGCTGCAACGGTGGTGGGGTCTCTGGCGGTCGGGGTCGGCGCGTCATCGGCCGCAAATACGACCACAATCGGCCAGTTGGGATCCAACTTTCAATGCCATGCCAACACTGACTATGTGCAGTTAGCCGTCGGGTCGGGAACTTCCTACACCGTCCCGGCGGGGGACTGGAACGTCACCTCCTGGAGTTCGCAAGCCGGGTTCGGCAATGTCGGGGCTGGTTCATTGCAGCTGGAGATCTGGCGAGCGACCGGGACCCCGGATCAGTTCCAGCTGGTGGGGATCAGCCCTGTCGGCACGACCGGCGCGACGGGAACGAGCACGTTCGTGTTGGCGACGCCGATTGCGGTGCAAGGCGGCGATCTTCTCGGTCTGCGCAACCTCACCGAGTTCTATGGCTGCGACAACGTCAGCGCGGGCAATGTAGCGAACGCAGAGTTCAACGCGACCACGCCGGTGGCGGGTGATGTCCGCACGATGCCGACTGCGGGCCAGACGGTCTCGATGAACATAAGTGCGACCCTCGAGGGCAATCTGCCTCCAGCCACCACACCGCCAAGCACCGTCACCACAGCGACGACCCCGGTCGTCACACCAGCCGTTGTGGCCGCCCCGACGTTCACCGGCTAAGTCGCCCAGATCCCCGGGCCGAGCGACCTACTTCGTGCAGCTCTCCCCAGCCCGACATCGCCGAGGATGAGG
>JAYUBX010000620.1:0-4321 GCA_043740665.1 Candidatus Neomicrothrix sp. | reverse complement strand
ACCAGTTCGCCATCAGGGATCGGCACCCGGCGCAGCTGCTCGTACCGGCCAGGGCTGGGGTAGAAGCCGGCGAGCTGCTCGATGACGGCACCGACACCAGGCGATGCATCCGCCAGTTGGGCAGCGTGGCATCGAGCACCACGTCAGGGTGCAGCGCGTCGCCATCGAGCGGCCGGCCGGCCTCGATCGACGCCACGAATCGGTCGACACAGGCGTTACTGGTCGTGAGGTTGGTCGTGGTGCTCGTTGAATTGGTCATGCCACCAGCCTGCTGATCGCGATTGCGATCCGTTTGCAACGGCTTCAGCCCGTCGAAGGTCGCCGCGATTCCCGCCGGTGACCCCGCCAGATGCTGCCGAGCTCGAGCGCCGTGACCAGGACGTATCGACCGCCGACCACCGGCAGGTAGTAGCGCACGAACGACGCCACCGACGACGCCAGATCGTGGCGGTCCCCGGCCCGGATCGCCCGCTTCATCGCACTGGGTTGCACCGGGTGCACCAACCCGAAGGCAACCGGCGCGAACACGGGCCGATCGGCCCGCAACCCCAACTGATAGCGGTAGGCCTCGAACAGGTTGGACCCGACGTCGAGCAGCGACAGCACGTTGCCCCACACGCGGGTACTGGCATCGATGTGCCAACACGCGCCCTCGTCGTCCCGCACGAACTCGAGCGCCACGAAACCGGTCGCCCCCATGACCTCGGCGATGCGGCGACCGGCCATCACCAGCTCGGGTTCATCGATGACCACGACGGCGGTGCTCGGGCCCAGCGGGTTGGTGGGCGACTTGTGAATGGCCACGACATAGTCGTGCACCGGCCCGTCGACACCGACCACCGCGGCATAGTGCACGACGTCGCCTTCGATGAACTGCTCGAAGAACACCGTCGAGCGGTCATCGGCGTCGCCCACCTCGGCCAGCGCTCGCTCGACTTCGTCGGCGGTCGCCGCGATGCGCACCTGCGCCCCGGCGGTGCCGACGCGTCGCTTCACCACCAGCGGCAACCCGAGTCGGTCGATCGCTTGGTCCGCACTCGCTGCATCGGCCCCCACGTCGTCGGGCACGGCGATGCCTTCGGCTCGTAGCCAGCCGGCCACGACGAACTTGTCGACCGCGTCGAGTCCATTTCGGGCTCAGCCGAGCGCTGATACGGCCAGCAGGTCGAGGATCGCGGGACCGGTATCGAGTTCGGCGCCGATGGTGACCAGCGTGAGCTCGCTCAGGTGGGCGTCGAGCACGGCTCCCGACTCGACCAGCCGGCGCAGCCGTTCGACGGCACCGGGCTCGCCCAGCATCACCACCTCGTCGTAGAGCAGGCGATCGGTCAGGCGTCGCAGCCAGCTCGCCGGACGCCGCACGAGCAGCCGGATCGGCCGAATCCCGTGGCGGCGCAGATAGCCCGCCAATTGGTCGAAGCAACGCCAGTTTTCGTTGTCGGCGAACAGGACGACCGGCGGCTCGACCGTCATGACTCGCCGGCCACGACGAGGCGGTACCCGACATCGAGCTCGGACCGGTCGAGCAGATCGCGATGGCGAGCCAGCCAGGTGCCGTCGGCAAGATCGCGTTCGAGCCGGGCCATGGCCTCGGCGACGATCGACGCATCCATCAGGCTCACGTTCGAGATAGCCGCCCGCACCGACGGGTCGAGGTACGCCTCGGGGCGCTGCCAGTAGGCCGCCATCACCCCGTCACGGCACTGCGCCGGTACCGGCAGCGGTTCGACTCGCGCCCCGTCGAGCTGTTCGATGGCCGCGCTCAGGGTGGCCAGGTTCGCCTCCCACTGCTCGATCTGCGGCAGATACTCACGGACCAACCAGTACTCGCGGGTGACCACCGGATCCCACGTCACCAGTACCTGCCGACGCGAGACGCGGCGCAGCTCGGCCAGACCGGCAAGGGGATCAGACCAGTGGTGCAGGGTGAGCACGGCCAGGGCGACATCGAACGATCCGTCGGCGACCGGCAGGTGTTCGCTGACCGCCCGCACGACCGGGGCCGAACCACGGGGCCGTTGGGCGACCATGGTGAGCGACGGCTCGACCGCCACCGTGAACCGGTCGTCGGGCTCGTAGCTACCCGTGCCGGCCCCGACGTTCAGCACCGACCGACCATCGCCGATGGCCTCGGCCAGCCGGGCGGCCCATTGTGGTTCGGGCTGGCGTCGCGAGCGGTAGCCGACCCCGATCTGGTCGTACACCGGACCCGACACCATCAGGGTGACGACGACGCGACGAGCGCATCGGGGGCGGCCGGTGCCGGGTCAGGAGCCAGGCGCGCCGTCAGGACGTAGGAGACGACGACGGCCACGATCACCAGCGGCATGAGCGGCACCGCGTCGGCGCCGAGGAAGACCGACGTCAGCAGCACCGACGTCAAGGGCAGCCCCAGCATGGCGACCGTCATGGCCCCGATTCCCATGGCGACGCCGGCGATCATGGGCAACCCCGCCAGGTGAGACAGGGCAATGCCGCCGGCGGCACCGATGAACATGCCGGGGAAGGTCGGCCCGCCTCGAAAGCTGCTCAGCGATGCGGCGTAGGCCAAGCCCTTGCACAGCACCAGCAGGGCCAGCACGCCGGCGGTCCACTCTGTCGCATTCTGGATCAGTGACGGCAGGGCCGACTGACCCGAGAACAGGACCTCGGACGAGCTCTTGCCCGACACCTGGGCGAAGATGACGGCCAGCCCGCCGATGGCCAGGCCGACGATCGGGGTGAACAGCAGCGAGCGACGCTCGACCAGTGGTTGCAGCCACAGCCCCAACCGGCGGATGCCCGTGCCGACCACGGCAGCGGCCAGGCCGATGACGATGGCCCAGGCGAACTCGGCCCCGGTCGGGGTGCCGAACGACGGGATGTCGGGCACCTGCAAGCTCAACGTGCCGAAGCCGGTCCAGTGGTCGAGGCCGACGAACACCAGCGAGCCGATACCGGCCGCCAACAGGCCCGGCACCATCACCACGCCGAGCAGCGGACCGCCGATGCCGACCGCTTCCATCAGCAAGAACGCGCCGACCAGCGGCGAGCCCAACAAGGCGCTCACCGCGGCGAAGCTGCCGGCCGCGCCAACCAGCACACTGGCCATCTCGGGCGCATCCTTCTTGATCAGGTGCACGGCCAGGACACCGAGCCCGCTGCCGATGGCGATCAGGGGCGCTTCGGGGCCGAGCACCGCGCCGAGGCACAGGGTGGCCAGCGACGCCACGATGATGCCGGGCAGCTCGATCGGCGGGACCGCTCCCCCGGCCTTGAAGCCCTCGGCCGGTCGATGGCCGCCGGTGCCGGGCAGCTCACGGATCGCCAGGGCGACCAACAGGCCGCTCAGGGTCAGCGGAACCACCGGCCACCAGATCGGTGCGCGGGCGAAGCCGAGATCCTTCGGCAGGTCGACGAAGACGAAATGCTGAGACTCGGCCACGAACTTCAAGAAGAAATAGGCGATGGCGGCCACCGGAATGCCGACGATGGCTCCGAGCGCCAACAACACCACATAGTTGCGACTCTTCAGCAGCTCGATCGGGTCGACGTCGCAGCCAGGGAGAGCCGGCCCCGATGCGGTGGTGGTCATAGGCCGTCCATCGATTCGAGCATGGCGCCCATCTGTCGATGGATCAGGTTGACGGCTTGCAACGGACGGATCATCACCCGGAACTCGACGATCAATCCGGCGTCGTCGCAGCGGATGATGTCGACGCCGTTGACGTACTTGCCCTCGACCGTGGTCTCGAACTCGAGCACCGCGGTGTCGCCGGCCAGCACCTGTTTGGTGTATCGGAAGCTGCCACCCATCGAGCTCTCGGCCACGTCGGCAGCGCCCTCGGGACGGTCACCGGGAAATGTCTGCCCCGCCGCTTCGAGGTAGCGCGTGGTGATGGCCTTGCCCACCTGAGGCGTGAAGACGATCGGCGAATAGAACACCACGTCGTCGTGCAACAACCCGTCGAGCCCTCCCACCAGCTGGCCCCGCAGGTGCTGATGCCACTGGGCCACCGTCTGTTCGATCACTCGTGCTCCCAGGGTCAGTCGGCGACCTGCGCCGAAACGGTACGTCATCGAGCCTGATCGCTCCGGAACTCCCTCGAACCCAAAGCCGCCAGCCCCCGACATCGTCAACCTATCGATCTCTCCACCCGGGAGGGTCGACCATGACGTGGTTCGCCCGGTGCCGGCGATTCCGCGCCGGTAGGCCGCCGGTGGGCGGCCTACCGGTGGAGAGTTGACTGGTGCTGGGTGCTGCGGCTGGTTTCCCCAACCGGATTTCCTCATGGCTTCGGCGGGTCTAGGTGCCGGGTGGGGGTCGGCCTCGGTGGCGTTG
>JAYUBX010000619.1:0-3188 GCA_043740665.1 Candidatus Neomicrothrix sp. | reverse complement strand
GCCGCCGCCACCGGACCCGACTTCGAGCCGATCAACGGCGTGAGCCTGGCCCTGTACGCCGACATCTCCAAGGATCTGGCGGCCGTGAACTACGACCAGGCCCAGGCCCCGGCGCTGGCCAACGCCAAGGGTGTCGTCACCGCTGACTGGCAGGCCGCGGTCACCGGGTGGAACGCTCGCATGCAGACCAACCCGGCAGTGGGCCAGCAGTTCCAGGCCCTCTACGCGGCCCGCTGATCATGGGTTTCTTCAAGGATCTCAGCACCATCAAGGCGCAGGGAAAGGAGCTCTCGAAGAACTCCGATCCAGGCAAGAACATGCGCGACATGACCGGCATGATGGCGGATCTGAACCAGTCGATGGCCCAGGCCAACGCTGCCCTCGCTGCCCCGCCGGCCGACGCGATCAGTGCGTCGGCCCAGGTTCTCTCGGTGGCACCGGCATCCGGCTTCATGAACGGTGATTCGATCATTCCGGTCGACGTGCTGGTGCTGGTGCCCGGCATGCCGCCCCGCTCGGTGTCGGTGGCCGTGATCGTGCCCATCACCCAGGCCCACAGGCTGCAGGCAGGGTCCACCCTGCCGGTGAAAGTCAGCCAGTCGGACCCGACGGCGCTGACGATCGACTGGCTCGCCCCCGCCTAGTGCTGTGTCCCCAGATGATCAGGTTCTGACCGGCCGGTGGCCCCCCGCCCCGGCCGGCCGGCGCGCCCGGAGGGCCATCGGCTGTCACGCGCTATGCTACAAGCCGCAATCCGTTCGATTTCTGGACGAAAGGCGTGGGCCTTGCCCACGCCTTTCGTTTCGTTCGCCGCCCCGGCTCATTTCGCGCCGGGTGCACCGCCATCCATCCGCCGCGACCCGCCCGACCCAAGGAGGTGACCGAGTTGAGCACACCCGATCGTGTCCGCCTGCTCATCGAGCCCATCGTCGCCGACCTCGGGGTCGACCTCTATGACCTCGAGCTCAACGGTGGCTCGCTGCGCGTCACCATCGACCAGCCCGGCGGCATCGGGATGGCCATCATCGCCGAGGTCACCCGCACCATCTCGCGAGCGCTGGACGAACATGACCCCATCAGCGGCCACTTCACCCTCGAGGTGTCGAGCCCCGGTCTCGAACGGGTCCTGCGCACTCCGGCCCACTTCGGCGCCGCCGTCGGTACGGCGGTCACGGTCAAGACCGTTTCGGGCTATCCGGGCGGTCGCCGACTCACCGGCACCATCCGTTCGGCCGACGACGACGGCTTCGTGATCGAACCGGCCGGCCCGGGCGACGATCCGGCCGAGCCGATCCCGCTCAGCTACCACGACATCGAGCGGGCCCGCACCGTGTTCGAGTGGGGTCCCACGCCGAAACCGGGCAAAGCCCCGAAGTCGACCACCAAGAAGTCGACCGGCAAGAAATCTGATTCCGAAACGACCGCCCCGCCGGCCTCGTCGGCTTCTCCCGACGAGCCATCCGCCTCCCCCAACCAGAAGGTCCCCACATCATGAGCAACCCCGACATGATGGACGCGCTGCAGGCCCTCGCCGTCGACAAGGGCATCACCGTCGACGCGTTGTTCACCGCGCTCGCCGATGCGCTCGAGTCCGCGTACAAGCGCATGCCCGACGCCCACGAGTACGCCTGGGTGGTCATCGACCCCGACAACGGCGATTTCCGGGTCATGGCCCAGGAACTCGACGAGGAGGGTGAGCCCACCGGCCCCGAGCTCGACGTCACGCCCGAAGACTTCAGCCGTGTCGCGGCGCAGACGGTCAAGCAGGTGATGAACCAGCGCATCCGTGAGGCCGAGCGCGAGATGAAGTACGAGGAGTACGCCGGCCGCGAGGGTGACATCGTCACCGGCATCATCCAGCAGAGCGACAGCCGCTATACGCTGCTCGACCTCGGCCGGGTCGAGGCCCTGCTGCCGCAGGCCGAGCAGGTGCCCTACGAACGCCCCGAACCCAACGCCCGGGTCAAGGCCTACATCGTCGAGGTCCGCAAGACGGCCAAGGGCCCCCAGATCGTGGTCAGCCGTACCCACCCTGGACTCATCAAGCGCCTGTTCGAGCTCGAGGTGCCGGAGATCGCCGATGGTGTCGTCGAGATCAAGGCGTGCGCCCGTGAGCCCGGTGCCCGCACCAAGATCGCGGTGTGGTCCAACGACGGCAACGTCGACCCGGTCGGCGCGTGTGTCGGGGCCCGCGGGGCCCGGGTCCGCATGGTCGTCAACGAGCTGCGCGGCGAGAAGATCGACATCGTGCCGTTCAGCGATGACCCCGCCGACTTCGTCATGAAGGCGCTGTCGCCGGCCAAGGTCAAAGAGGTTCGCATCCACGAGGACACCGGTGTGGCCGAAGTCATCGTGCCGGACTATCAGCTGTCTCTGGCCATCGGCAAGGAAGGCCAGAACGCCCGGTTGGCGGCCCGGCTCACCGGCTGGCGAGTCGACATCAAGAGCGAGACCCAACTCGTCGAGGAAGAGGCTTACCTCAACCAGGACTGGGCCGAGGGCGAATGGGTCGTCGACGCCGAGACCGGCGAGCAGATGTGGAAGTCGGCCGACGGCGAGCTGATGTCGGTCGAGCAATGGAACGCCGCTGCGGTCGCCGAAGGCGACGCCCTCGTCGAGGAAGCCATCGAGGAAGCCATCGAGGAAGCGATCGTCGAGGAGATCATCGAAGAGGCCATCGACGAGGCGGAAGCAGCCGACGACGCGGCTACCGTGTCTGACGCTGACGGCGCCGAACCACCCGCCGACGACACCTCTGGGGCTTCGTAGCCACCACCGCACTTCGTGCGACACGACCAGGCGCGCGAGGATAGGAATCCTCGCTCTGGCGTCCGCGACAGATTTCGATATCCGATTCCCGCGATGGGCCGCCCTTTGGGCACCCGTCAGCGGTACTGAGAAGGGGCTGAAACCGCTCTTGGCAGGAAACATCCGCGTGTATGAGCTCGCACGAGAGCTCGGGCTCACCAACAAGGAGACGCTCGATCTTTGCGAGTCTCTCGGCATCGGCGTCAAGTCGCACTCATCGAGTGTGGTCGACGCCCAGGCCGACCGCGTCCGTCGTAAGGCCGAACGTGAAGGCCTCGTCCGCGAGGTCCAGCCTCCCGAGCCGGACAAGAAGCCGGTCAAGAAGGTGGCCAAGGCCACCAAGAAGGCGGCGGCCGCACCCGTCGTCGCCGACGACTCGC
>JAYUBX010000618.1:0-3476 GCA_043740665.1 Candidatus Neomicrothrix sp. | reverse complement strand
CGTAGGGAAGTCCTGGCGCAGCTCGTCGCGGACCTTCACCGCCGTCGAGCCCTGGGCCTCCCAACCGGCACCGGACAACGCCCCGGTCAGCGACAGGGCCAGCGGAGCGGCCAACAGCGTCGCGACCAGCCAGACGATCATCACCCAACGTCGGTGGGTGGCGGAGAACCGACCCAGTCGCGCGAACCACGGCTGGAGCCTGAGCTCAGGGGCGCCGGCGGCTTCGGCTGACTGATCAGGACGGTCGAGCGAGGGACTCAGCGACATGGCTCTGCCTTCGGCGTCGGGGACATATACCCAAGGGGGTATCGACACCTTATACCCCAAGGGGTATCAATCCAACCCGTGGTCGTCGGGGCAAGCACGGAACACCTCACGGGTCCCGCGGCTTGAACCAGATACCCCTTGGGGTATCTGGAGCGGCTCGCAGGAGCCGCCAAATGCGGAGGTCACACGATGCCATTCCTTCACTTCATGAAGAGCACAGCCGGAGGGGCCCTTCGAGCGATCGCCGGAGTCATCCTGATCGTGGCCGGCATCGATCTCGGGGGCGCCTGGCTGGTGCTGTCGGTGGTCGGGCTGGTTCCTCTGGCCGCCGGGGCGTTCGGCTTCTGCCTCCTCGCCCCCCTGTTCCACAAGCCACTCCGCTCACTCCGTCCGAGCCATCTGAGGCAGACGTTCGACCCACCGAGCAACCGGGGCGGACTCACGCCCACCGCAGCAGCCCAGGGAGGGGCGAAACATGCCAACGATCGATCCCCCACAAAGCAACCCGCCGACCGAGTCCGACGATCAGCAATTCGGGAGGATGCTCATCCGAGGAGCCATGATCGGCACCCCGATCGCGTTCGTGCTCACCTTCCTCATCGCCCTTCTGGCGGCCGGATGGGCCAACGCCACCGCGATTGCCATCTGGCCTGCGCCCTGGGGTGGGCCATTCCTCGGAGGGGTCATCGCCCTCGCCAAAGGACCCTCGAGGGTCGAGGCTGTCACCCCCATCATCGCCCTGCCAGGCACCGCTGCCCCCTTCATCTCGCCTCAGGCCCACGCCGCCTGGTGTCGGCCCGGCGATGCCTTGTGACCCCCCGCATGCGACGCTGACGCCCGGAACAGACAGGGGCCATCACTCGGGTAGACCGGCCATCTGAGCACTTCGCGGGAACCGTGCCCCACCGCATCCGCTGGATCACAGCGTGCGCGAACTGACCAGCACCCGAGCATCCGAGCGTGACCATGGACGTCGAGATCCGCTACTTCGATGACTGCCCGAACTGGAGGATCAACGACGACCGCGTCGCCACAGCTTCCACCAGGTCGGGATCGACAACACCACGGTCACCTACCATCAAGTCACATCGATCGACCAGGCGAAGGCCGTCGAGTTCCGCGGGTCACCCACGATCATCATCAACGGCGTCGACCCCGTTGTCGCAGCAGCTGACCAGTTCGGGCTGGCATGCCGAATATTCCGAACCGAACACGGCCTCGAAGGCTCGCCCTCAGTGGCGCAGATCCGTGGGGCCCTGATGCAGACGCTCGACGCCAGTCACGGAGGGCCGACCACGACCGATGACCAAATCGCGAAAACCTGGGCGACCACCCCCGACTTTGGGGTGGGTATGTAGAGAGAAGGAGCACCCGCGGCGCACCACCACTCGAGCCAGCGGTAACCACCGACAAGGACCAACCCAGGTCCACGTCACCTAGCCAGCAAAGGTCGAAACACACCCGACTCGCCCGCCAGGCGAGTTGCTTCTTGATGCACCCACAATAATGTGTCGGAGAGGGAACTTGTACCCTGACCCCACGAGCTTTTCGCCCCTCGCCGTACTCGGCGGCCGCGTGAAACCAGGAAGACCGCTCCGGTGCTTCGGGAACGACTCCCTACCTACATACCCACCCCAAAGTCTTGACTGGGTCGTGGTGATGCCGGTGGGTGTGTCGAACGTGCTCGTGGTCGTGGTGGTCGTCGTCATGGCTCTGCTCGTGCTCATGCTCGAGAGCCAGGTGCACGTGGGTGTGTTGATGGCTGGTCCGTAGCGACAACGCGACACCGGCTGCGGCGATCGGCACTGCGATCGCCTGCACGGGCGTGATCGATTCGTGGAGCATGGTCCAGGAGAGCGCCGCGCCGATGAAGGGGGCGGCGGCGAAGATCACCTGACCGCGGGCGGCGCCGAGGTCTCGGGCGCCTTTGACCCACAGGGTGATCGACGCTCCGTAGCCGAGCGCCCCAATGACCAGCGCGGCGAGCATCTGCCGGGTCTCTATGCCGGACGCGCTCGCTATGGCTAGACCGAGGATGACGTTGACGGTACCGGCGACAGCGCCTTTGGTGAAGGTGATCTGCTCGGGGCTGAGCTGGTCGATGCGGGCGGTGACGCTGTTGTCGATCCCCCCCAGCAGACAGACGCCCCGATGATGAGCAAGCCCCCGACGTCGAACGCAACGCCGGGTTGCCACACCAACAGGATCCCGGCCAGCCCGATGAGACCCGCCGCGACGAGGAGTCGGCGACCGAGGTGCTCACGGAACACAACCGCAGCGATGGCCAGGGTGGCGACGAGCTCGAAGTTCAACAGAAGCGATCCGGTCGCCGCCGGGATGACGGCCGGGAGCACGGCGAGCGCGGCGCCGAGGTAGAGCAACCCGGCCAGCACCAGAGTGGGCATCTCGCCGGCCAGGATCGAGGCGGCCGGGGCGGCGGCGCCGAACAGGACCGCGGCGATCAGGCAGCGAAGCACGCCCCGTCGCGACGTCACGGCCTGCTATCGCGTCGTCCGCCGCGTTGCGCGGGGTTTGGGTCGGTCGGCCAGGCGCGTCGGGAGAGCAGCCGGAGGCCGTTGAGACCGACCACGATGGTGCTGCCCTCGTGGCCGGCAACCCCGAGCGGGAGAGGGAGGTGACCGAAGATGTCGATGGTGACCAGGGCCACGATGACGGTGGCGGCAATGACCAGGTTCTGCTTGACGACGCGGCGGGCGTGACGGGAGATGGCGATCGCAGAGGCGATCGTGGCGAGCTCGTCGCGGATGATCACCACGTCAGCGGTGTCGAGAGTGAGATCAGCACCATGGCGGCCCAACGCGACGCCCGTGTCGGCTGCAGCCAGCGCGGGGGCGTCGTTCACCCCGTCGCCGACAACGAGAACATGGGCGCCGGCCAGCTGGAGGTGGTGGACGACTTCGACCTTGTCCTGAGGCAGCAGATCGGCCCGTACGTCACCGATGCCGACGTGGCCCGCAACGAGGGCCGCGGCCTGCGGGTTGTCGCCGGTGATCAACACCGGGGGCCGTCCGGTGAGCTTGGCGAGGCGGCCCACGCTGGCGGCGGCATCAGGCCGGATCTGGTCGATCAGCGAGATCGCACCCCGGGGCTGCCCGTCAACGGTGACCACGACAACGGTCCGACCGCGGGCAGCCAGATCATCGACGACAGCCGCACCGACGCCCACGCCCGAGTGAGCCGTCGTGGCG
>JAYUBX010000617.1:0-2642 GCA_043740665.1 Candidatus Neomicrothrix sp. | reverse complement strand
GAGTTTCTCGAGGGTGACGTCATGGACGCCACCGACGGACGGGTGCAGTTTCATGCCCGTATTGCGGGTCGGGTCCTGGCGATGGTCGAGCGCGAACTGGCCGATTCGGGGTCGACCGACGCGCACCTGCGGCGACTGATCACGCTGGGGGTCGGCGACGACGCCGAGCTGTCGGCGCGGATTCGGTCCGGCGGGTTCGACGACGACATCGACGAGGTGCACGGCGTCGTCTGGGTCGACGTCCTGGCCAAGGTCCGGGTCGCCAACCCCGGCTACCTGTTGCCCGAGGACGCGTAGCCGCCCGGCGAGCAGAACGCTCAGATCAGGCGCCGGTGGAGTGATAGCCCCCGTCGACGTGGATGACCTCGCCGGTGGTCATCGGGAACCAGTCCGACAGCAGGGCGACGCAGGCCTTGGCCACGGCGGTCGAGTCGCTGACGTCCCAACCCAGCGGCGCACGGGGATCCCACACGTCCTCGAACTCCTTGAAGCCGGGTATCGACTTGGCTGCCATGGTCTTGACCGGGCCGGCCGCTACCAGGTTCACACGGATGTCCTGCGGGCCGAGGTAGCGGGCCAGGTAGCGCGAGGTCGACTCGAAGGCGGCCTTGGCCACTCCCATCCAGTCGTAGGCCGGATAGCTGACGGTGGCGTCGAAGTCGAGCCCGACCAGCGACCCACCGTCGGTCATCAGCGGCACGACGGCGTCGGCCAGTGCCTTGTACGAATAGGCCGAGATCTGCATGGCCACGCTGACGTCGTCCCACTGGGCATCCATGAACGTGCCGCCCAGGCAGATCGCGGGAGCGAAGCCGATGGCGTGCAGGGCCCCGTCGACCCGGTCCCACTTGGCCTGCAATTGCGCGGTCAGCGCCCCGACCTGCGCCGGATCGCCGACGTCGAACTCGAGCACGTCGACCTCGCTCGACAGCTTGCGGGCCGTACGTCGGGTGAGCGACAAGCCGCGGCCCGCCCCGGTGAGCACCACCTCGGCGCCCTCGCGTTGAGCCAGATCGGCCACGCCGAAGGCGATGGAGGCGCCGGTGAGGACGCCGGTGACCACGATGTGTTTCCCGTCGAGCAGACCCATGAACCCTCCGACTGGTGCGAGTCCCGGCACGTTACCGGCCGCGCCTAGGGTGACGGCCATGCAAATCGGAGTCTTGGGTGCCACCGGCCCGGCGGGAAGCGGCCTCGCTGCTCGTCTGGCTTCTGTCGGGTTCGAAGTGGTCCTCGGATCGCGTTCGAAGTATCGCTCGATGGAGGTGCGCGACCTCCTGCTCGAGAAGTGGGACGGCAAAGGGCTGATCATCGACGCCGCCGACAACGACGGCGCCGCCAACGCAGACCTCGTGGTGATCGCCACCCCGTGGGATGCGGCCGCGGCCACCGCCAAGTCGGTGTCGAAGCAGTTGCAGGGCAAGGTCGTCATCTCGATGGCCAACGCCCTCGCCAAGGTCGGTCACGAGTTCCAGCCGCTGGTGCCGCCGCGGGGTTCGGTGGCCGCCAGCGTGCAGGCGGCCCTGCCCCGCTCGAAGGTCGCCGCCGGCTTCCATCACGTGCCGGCCAAAGAATTGGGTGACCTCAACCATCCGGTCGAGAGCGACGTGCTCATCTGCTCGGATCATCTCGAGGCGACCGAGGCCACCTGCGACATCGTGCGCAAGATCCCCAACATGCGACCGCTCGACGCCGGTGAGCTGTCGAATGCCGCACCGATCGAGGCCTTCGCCGCCGTCCTGCTGCAGCTCAACGTACGGTACAAGACTCGTGCCGCGGTCAAGTTCACCGGCATCGACGCCGGCTGATTCGGCCCGGATCCAACGGATCGGTCCCGACGCGCCCGACCGGGTGTCGACAACGTTAACCTGCCCGACGTGATGCGCCTCTACGACACGGCTCGCCAGGACATCGTCCCCTTCGAGCCGGGGCCGATCGTCACCATGTACACGTGCGGGATCACCCCCTACGACGCGACCCATCTCGGTCACGCCGCGGTGTACGTCACCTACGACGTCTTGCAGAGGCGCCTGCGTGATATCGGCCACGAGACCCGCTGCGTGCGCAACATCACCGACGTCGACGACGATCTGCTGCGCAAGGCCCGTGAGCTCGGGGTGCACTACCTCGACCTGGCCGCCGCCGAGGTCGCCCGGTTCGACGGCGACATGCTCGCCCTCAACGTGATCGAGTGCTGGAGCGAACCGCGAGCCACCTCGGCGATCGCCGACATCCGCGGCTTCATCGGCATGGTGCTCGACCAGGGTTACGCCTACCAGAGCGGCGGCTCGGTGTACTTCGACGTGGCGTCGTTCGAGCGATTCGGCCAGATCAGCCACCTGTCGCGTGACGAGATGCTGGTGTTGGCGGCCGAACGCGGCGGCAACATCGACGACCCCAACAAGCGTGACCCGCTCGACTTCGTGCTGTGGCAGCCGTCGGCATCCGACGAGCCATCGTGGGAGTCGCTCTGGGGTGCCGGCCGGCCGGGTTGGCACATCGAGTGTTCGGCGCTGGCCCTCCGCGAGCTCGACACCACCATCGATCTGCATGGTGGGGGAGCCGACCTGATCTTCCCCCACCACGAGTGCGAGGCCGCCCAGAGCGAGGCGGCCACCGGGCAGCCGTTCGTGCGCCACTGG
>JAYUBX010000616.1:0-7992 GCA_043740665.1 Candidatus Neomicrothrix sp. | reverse complement strand
GCCCACATCACGCCCCACTTCATCACCCGTCAGATATTCACCGGCGCCGGCAAGGTGGGCAGCGAAGCCGGCGGCTTGACGGCCGACGACGTGCCCTTTCAGATCACCCAGCGCGCCGATTTCTTCGAGGAGGAGGTCGGGCTCGAAACCACCCTCAAGCGCCCGATCGTCAACACCCGCGACGAGCCACACTGCGACGCCAGCAAGTACCGCCGGCTGCACGTGATCGTCGGTGACGCCAACCTGTCCGAGGTGGCCACCTTCCTGAAGGTCGGCACCACCGCCATCGTGCTGGCCATGGTCGAGGACGAAGCGCTGCCCCGCGACTTTCTCTTCAGCGCCCCGGTGTGGGCCCTGCGCCGAGTGTCTTACGACCTCAGTCTGCGGGCCCCCCTCGAACTGGTCGACGGTTCGACGGTCACCGCCCTTGAGGTGCAATGGGAACTGTTCGATCGGGCCCGAAAGTACGCTGAGTCGTTCGGCCTCGAATGTGTGGGCCAAACCGTCGGCGACGAGGTGTTGCGGCGCTGGGAGGCGGTGCTCACCGGGCTCGAGTCCGACCCGATGACCCTGGCCACCCAACTGGACTGGGTCGCCAAGTACCGGTTGATCGAGGGGTACCGCCAGCGCCACGACCTGGCTTGGGACGACGCCCGGTTGGCGGCCATGGACCTGCAGTATCACGACATGCGGCCGGGGAAGTCCCTCTTTGCCCGATTGGGCATGGAACGCATCACCAACGACACCGAGGTGGCACTGGCTCGTTCGGAGCCACCAACCGACACCCGCGCCTATTTCCGCGGCAAGTGCCTGCAGAGGTGGCCTGATGACATCGTCGCGGCCAACTGGGATTCGCTGGTCTTCGACGTCGGTCGCGAGCCCCTGCGACGAGTACCGATGATGGAACCCACACGCGGAACCGAGGCCCACGTGGGTACGTTGTTGGCTGAGTGCATCACATCGTCTGAGTTATTGGACAGGCTGGGCAGCTAGGAATCGATTGGCGTCGCCCCGGTGTCGCCGACCACCCCCCGAGTCGAGAGGGCCCTCATGGCTGAACGAGAGCAGATTCGCAAGCCGGCACCGGCCAAGAAGGACGCGGAAGAGATCGAAGAGGCTCCGGCCACGTCCGAGAAGGGCGAGAAGATCAAGGCCGAGCTCGACGACCTGCTCGACGAGATCGACGGCGTGCTCGAGACCAACGCCGAGGAATTCGTCCGGGCCTACGTGCAAAAGGGCGGGGAGTGACCCGGTAGCCTACCGCCCGTGACGTTCCCGATGTTCTCTCCGACCGACGACCCCGGTCCCAGCTTCGCGGCGCTGCTGCACCGTGTCGGTCTGCAGCCGCCGGTGCCGACGAGCACCCTCGACGGTGTGTTGCCCATCACCCACGCCACCACCTGCGTCGCCGTCCGCTACGCCGACGGCGTGGTGATGGCCGGCGATCGCCGGGCTACCAGCGGCAACCTGATCGCCCATCGGGCCATCGAGAAGGTCTTCGCCGCCGACCGCTACTCGGGCGTCGCCATCGCCGGAGCCGCCGGTCCGGCCACCGACATGGTCAAGCTGTTCCAACTGCAACTCGAGCACTACGAGAAGGTCGAAGCCTCGGCCCTCAGCCTCGAAGGCAAGGCCAACCAGCTGTCATCCATGGTGCGCAACCATCTGCCCGCGGCCATGCAGGGCCTGGCCGTCGTGCCACTCTTGGCCGGCTACGACCTGGCCCGAGCCATTGGTCGTCTCTTCCAGTACGACGTCACCGGCGGCCGCTACGAGGAGACCAATTACGCCTCGACAGGGTCGGGCAGCCTGCATGCCTCGACGGTCATCAAGCTGGGGTTCCACGACGCCATGAGCCGACAGGAGACCATCGACTTGGCGATCTACGGGTTGTTCACCGCCGCCGACGAGGATTCGGCCACCGGCGGACCCGACCTGGTGCGCGGCATCTATCCGACCATCGCCACCATCACCGCCGACGGCTTCGAGCGGGTGCCCGAGGCCGAGATCGCCGAACGGTTCGGGGTGCTGATCGACACCCTGGCCGCCCGAGAAGTCAACCGCGACGGACGACTGCCCGAGACCAGCGCCGATGGCGAGGGCACCGCATCATGAGCATGCCCTTCTACGTCGCTCCCGAACAGGTCATGAAGGACCGGGCCGACTACGCCCGCAAAGGCATCGCACGCGGTCGCAGCCTGGCCGCCGTCGTCTACGACCAAGGCATCCTGATCTGTGCCGAGAACCCGTCGTCGACCCTGCGCAAGGTCAGCGAGATCTACGACCGCATCGCCTTCGCCGGCGTCGGCAAGTACAACGAGTTCGACCAACTACGCATCGCCGGGGTGCGGGCCGCCGACTTGAAGGGCTACGCCTACAGCCGCGAAGACGTCGACGCCCGTAGCCTGGCCAACCAGTACGCGACCATCCTCGGCCAGGTCTTCACCCACGAGATGAAGCCGATGGAGGTCGAGATCCTGGTGGCCGAGGTCGGCGCCGAACGAACCGACGACCGCCTGTTCCACATCCTCTACGACGGCACCGTGATGGACGAGGACGGGTTCACCGTGCTCGGCGGCGAGGCCGAAGCCATCAACACTCGGCTCGAAGCATCGTGGACCGATCACCTCGACCTGGCCGGCGCCATGCAGGCCGCCGTCGGTGCCCTGGCCGGCCCCGACCGCACCCTCACCTCGGGTGACCTCGAGGCCGCCGTACTCGAGCGCACCGACGTCCGTCGGGCCTTCCGCCGCATCGAGGACGACGAGCGCACCGCCCTACTCGCCTGACCCGCGAGGTTGCGTAGATACAGGTCGGAATCCGACCTGTATCTACGCCGGAGCGGCTGGACGCCGGCTCTACATGTCAGCCGCGGGGCTTCAGGGGGGCGTGATCGAGACGGGGCAGGACGTCCCGGGCGAACCGGTCGGCCTCGTCCAGATGGGGATAGCCGGACAGGATGAAGGCGTCGATGCCCAGATCGCGGTAGGCCTCGAGCTTGGCCAACACCTGGTCGGGATCGCCGACGATGGCGGCACCACCGCCGCTGCGAGCCCGGCCGATGCCGGTCCACAAGTTCTCCTCGACGAAGCCGTCATCGGTGGCCGCGTCGCGCAACTCGGCCTGGCGGGCTACGCCGACCGAACCACTGTCGAGCGAGCGCCGTCGGATGCGGTCACCCTCGTCGTCGTCGAGTCGGCTGACCAGTCGGGCCGCCGCCGCCCGGGCCTCGGTCTCGGTGTCACGCACGATGACATGGACGCGATAGCCGAAGCGCAGCATGCGCCCGTAGCGGTCGGCCCGGCTACGGAGATCGGCGATGATCGCAGCCACGGCGGGCAGGGTGTCGGGCCACATGAGGTAGACGTCGGCCGCTTGGGCGGCCACGTCACGGGCCGGATCGCTGAGTCCACCGAAGTAGATCGGGGGGCACCGACCCGACGCGGTGCTGATGCGGGGTGGGGCCAGCTCGACCCCGGCGATCTCGGTCGGCCGGCCGTCGAGCAACGAGCGAAGCATCTGCATCATGGCCAGCGTGCGGGCGTATCGGGGCTCGGACGCAACCGTCTCACCGGGTCGGTCGCTCGAAATGATGTTGATGGTGAGCCGACCTCCGAGCATCTGGTCGAGCGTCGCCATCTGCCGAGCGATCTGCGGCGAGGGTGATGTCACGGCAGTGGGCCCACGAGCTGCGCAGCGCAGGGTCGGGCACGCCGAGGAACTCGTAGTCGTCATCGCACAGGGCCGAGAACCACGAGACTTCGACGGGACCACGCTCCCTGCTCATGGCAAGGGCACACCTTCGGCCGCGACCACGAGGGCATACCAGTCGGTTCGGTCGAGCTGCACACCGAGCGCACCGGTCGCCGCGATCAGCCGATCGGGTTGCTGGGTGCCAATGATGGCGATCGGATCCGACGGCAGAGCCAGCACGAAGGCCAGGGCGATAGCCGAACGATCGACGCCCTCACGTTGCGCCAGCCGGTCAAGCTCGACGATCAGCCCGGGCGCCACGCCGTCGCCGGTGGCGAGCCGCCCGCCGGCCAGGGGACTCCAGGCCAGGGGAGCGAGGGCCAGCCGAACCGCCTGGTCGAGCGATCCGTCCCGCATCGGGTCGAGGCAGACCAGCGACAGTTCGGGCTGGGTGGCAACAAGGGCATCGCCGAGAAAGGCGGCGAGCGTCTCGATTTGGGCGGTGGTGTGGTTCGACAGGCCGACCGACAGGATCTTGCCGGCGTCGCGCAGCGCCAGCAACGTGTCGGCGACGTCCTCGGGATGGGCCACCAGGTCGGGACGATGGATCTGATAGAGGTCGATGACCTCAACCTGCAACCGACGCAACGAATCGTCACACGCCTGCACCAGCCAGCGGGGCGACGAGTCGTAGGGCACCCCGGGCCGGATGCCGCCCTTGGTCGCCAGCACCATGCGGTCACGCAGCCCGGGGGTGGCCGCCACGATGCGGCCGATGATCTGCTCGACCTGGCCGAACTCGACGCCGTAGATGTCGGCGGTGTCGATCAGGTTCATGTCCAGATCGAGGGCGGTTTCGAGCAGGCGCCGACCCGTGTCGACATCGGGATCGGTGAACCGCCAGGTGCCGTAAGCCAGGGGCCCGACCGTGAACAGATCGCCGATGTGGCGCGGTGTGGGATCGACCACATTCTCCTCAACGCTCATGTTGCGGCTCCCGTCCATGCGGCTGCTTACACTACGGCCCTCATGGCTGACGACGTGCGCTACGGCATCATCGGCTCGGGGATGATGGGCATCGAGCACATGCTCAACCTGGCCGCCGTCGACGGCGCCACCGTGACCGCCATCGCCGATCCGGCAGCCGCCTCACGCCAACTGGCCTTGGCCTTCGCCGGGCCCGACAGTGCGACGCCGGCCGGATCGGCGATCGTTGAGTTCGAGGACCACCGGCAGCTGTTGGTATCGGGCCTCTGCGACGCGGTGGTGGTCGCCACACCCAACTTCACCCACGTCGACGTGCTGGTCGACGTGCTCGCCGCCGGCACCAACGTGCTGGTCGAGAAACCCCTGTGCACGACTGTGGCCGACTGCCGTCGGGTGATGGCCGCGGCCGAGGGTCACCCCGGCCTGGTGTGGGTCGGCCTCGAGTATCGCTACATGCCACCGGTTGCCCGATTCATCGAACACGTCCGCGCCGGCGATGTCGGCCGAGTGCGGATGCTGGCGATCCGCGAGCATCGCTTTCCGTTCCTCGAGAAGGTGGGGAACTGGAACCGGTTCAACCGCAACACCGGCGGCACCCTGGTCGAGAAGTGCTGTCATTTCTTCGACCTGATGGCCCACGTGCTCGAGGCCCGACCAGTGCGGGTGCAGGCGTCGGGTGGCCAGGACGTCAACCACCTCGACGAGCGCTACGGCGGCGAGTCACCCGACATCCTGGACAACGCGTTCGTGATCGTCGACTTCGAAAACGGAGCCCGTGCCCTGCTCGATCTGTGCATGTTCGCCGAGGGCAGCGAGCACCAAGAAGAGCTTTCAGCGGTGGGCGAGCTCGGCAAGGTCGAGGCGTTCCTACCCCAGTCGACCGTGCGATTGGGATCGAGGGCGAAAGGTCGGCGCGGCGTGGTCACCGAGCAGGTCCACGACGATCGCGTGCGCTATGAAGGCTTCCACCACGGGTCCAGCTACCTCGAGCATCTCGACTTCCTTGCCGCGGTGCGTTCGGGTGGACGGGCCGCCGTCAGCCTGGACGACGGCCTGCTCTCGGTCGCCATCGGCATCGCCGCCCAGCGCAGCATCGACGAGGACCGCCCCGTGACCCTCGACGAGATCCTCGCCGACTAGCCGATCGGGCCACTCCGGCGTAGATCCAGGTCGGTTTCCGACCTGGATCTACGCATCCTGCGGGGGTGGGCCAGCCCGGGACGGCCGCAGGTGGCAGCTCGATCGGGGGGTGCCGAGCAGAACGCAGTAGCGCCGGTAGCCTCGCTCCATGGAGCGCCGGATCTTCGGGCTGGAGAACGAGTACGGGGTCACCTGCACGCTCCGCGGCCAGCGCCGCTTGAGCCCCGACGAGGTGGCCCGCTACCTGTTTCGCCGGGTCGTGTCGTGGGGCCGCAGCTCGAACGTGTTCCTCGCCAACGGCGCCCGGCTCTACCTCGACGTGGGCTCGCACCCCGAGTACGCCACCCCCGAGTGCGACTCGGTCTACGACTTGGTCGTGCACGACAAGGCCGGCGAGCGCATCCTCGAGCAGTTGCTGGCCAGCGCCGAGCAACGGCTCCGAGAAGAAGGCATCCGCGGGGTCATCTACCTCTTCAAGAACACCACCGACTCCGCCGGCAACAGCTACGGCTGCCACGAGAACTACCTCACCAGCCGCCACGACGACTTCAGCCGCTACGCCGAGGTACTGATCCCGTTTCTGGTGAGCCGCCAGATCTACGCCGGCTCGGGCAAGGTGCTGCAAACGGCCCGAGGGGCGATGTACTGCATCAGCCAGCGGGCCGAGCACATCTGGGAAGGCGTTTCGAGCGCCACCACGCGGTCCCGTCCCATCATCAACACCCGCGACGAGCCCCACGCCGACGCCGAGCGCTACCGCCGGCTGCACGTGATCGTGGGCGACTCGAACATGAGCGAGTACTCGACCTTCCTGAAGGTCGGGGCCTGCGCCATCGTGTTGCGCATGCTCGAAGAACCCAACGTGGTGCTGCGGGACATGACCCTCGAGAACCCCATCCGGGCCATTCGCGAGATCAGCCACGACCCGACCTGCACGCGCCGCGTGCGGCTGGCCAACGGACGCGAAGCCAGTGCCCTCGAGATTCAGAGCGAGTACCTCAATCGAGCCCTGAAGTACGCCGAGCGTCGCGAACTCAGCCCGCTCGAGACCAAGGCGCTCGAGATGTGGGAGCACTGCCTCACCACCATCGAGAACGACCCGCTCAAGCTCGACCGCGAGGTCGACTGGGTCATCAAGCACAATCTGATCGAGCAGTACCGCGACAAGCACGAACTGCCACTGAGCCACCCCCGGGTCGCCCTGCTCGACCTGCAGTACCACGACATCAACCGTGATCGCGGCGTGTTCTACAAGCTGCAGAACCATGGTCTCGTCGAGCGCATCTGCGACGACGCCGACATCGACATCGCGGTCGACACCCCACCGCAGACCACCCGCGCCAAGCTACGCGGCGAGTTCATCCGCAAGGCCAAGGAACGCAAACGCGACTACACCGTCGACTGGGTGCACCTGAAGCTCAACGACCAGGCCCAACGTACGGTGCTCTGCAAGGACCCGTTCAAGTCGCGCGATGAGCGGGTCGAGAAGCTGATCGCTTCGCTCTAAGCGGACGGGCACGAGAACGGGCACTAGATGGACAAACTCGAACGGCTCTTGAACCTGATCAGCGCGCTGCTCGAGACCTCGCGTCCGCTCACGGCCGACGAACTGCGCGAGCGCGTACCGGGCTATCCCGACGCCAAGGCCAGCTTCCGTCGGGCCTTCGAGCGCGACAAGGAAGAACTGCGCGAGATGGGCGTGCCTCTCGTGCTCGAGCACATCGACGGCGTCGATCCGCCGACCGACGGCTACCGCATCGACCGCTCGCGCTACTACTTGCGCGACCCCGGCTTCGAACCCGACGAGTTAGCAGCGTTGCACTTGGCTGCCACCACCGTGAGCCTCGACGGTGACTCGGGGGCCGACGCCCTCTGGAAGCTCGGTGGGGTGATCGAAGTCGAGGGCGAGCAACCCGCCATCGACGGAGCGTTGGCCTCGCTCCCGAGCGACCCGAACCTGGCTCCGCTCTATCAGGCGTGTGCCGAGCGGCGAACCGCCGGCTTCACCTACAACGGCGAGACTCGCACCGTCGACCCGCAGCGAGTGGGCTACCAACGCGGGCGCTGGTACCTCAGCGGCTGGGACCACACCCGAGCGGACGAGCGCAGCTTTCGGCTCGACCGCATCGACGGCACCGTAACCACTGGCGCCCCCCATGCCTTTGCCCCCCG